>JAZNWG010000097.1:0-2037 GCA_045593225.1 Oscillospiraceae bacterium | reverse complement strand
CATATCATCATTGTTGATAGCAACGTTTGTGAAGATAGTATCCTTCTTTGTGCACTCGAGAGCGTTGAAGTTGGACTTTGCGTTTGTACCGGGAGCAACGCCGAAGAAGCCGTTCTCGGGGTTGATAGCGTAAAGTCTGCCGTCGGGGCCCTGCTTCATCCATGCGATATCGTCGCCTACAGTGTATACCTTGTAGCCCTGCTCAGTGTAGCAAGAAGGAGGAATGAGCATTGCGAGGTTTGTCTTACCGCAAGCGGAGGGGAATGCTGCTGTAACGTACTTAACATCGCCGTCGGGCTTCTGTACGCCGAGGATGAGCATATGCTCAGCCATCCAGCCTTCCTTCCAGCCCTGATAGGAAGCAATACGCAGTGCGAAGCACTTCTTGCCCAGCAGAACGTTGCCGCCGTAAGCGGAGTTTACGGACCAGATAGCATTGTCCTCGGGGAACTGAACGATATATCTCTTCTCGGGATCAACGTCAGCCTTGGAGTGCAGGCAGCGAACAAAGTCGTTGGACTCTGTGCCGAAGCAATCCAGAACTTCCTTGCCCATTCTTGTCATGATGTTCATGTTAAGAACAACGTAGATAGAGTCAGTGATCTCAACGCCTACCTTAGCGATAGGAGAACCGATGGGACCCATGGAGTAGGGAATGATATACATTGTTCTGCCCTTCATAACGCCGTCATACAGGGGAGTCAGCTTAGCATACATCTCCTTGGGGTCCATCCAGTTGTTTGTAGGACCTGCGTTCTCCTTCTCTCTGGAGCAGATGAATGTTCTGTCCTCTACACGAGCAACGTCGTTGGGGAGTGTTCTGTGATACAGACAGCCGGGGAGCTTCTCCTGGTTGAGGTGGCACATAGCGTCCTTGTGGTCAGAGGGAAGAGCGCATACCTCTGCTGTAAGCTCATCAAGCTGCTCCTTGGAGCCGTCGATCCATACTACGGAATCGGGCTTGCACAGGGCGATCATCTCGTCAACCCACTTGATGATGTTGGGGTTCTGTGTTAAAACACCGGGATTTCTTGCCATAATATTATATCTCCTTTTCAAATTATTTATTTGGATTACGGAACGCTTTTCATATCCTGTGATTTTTTTGACAACCACAAATAAAACGTTCCCCACATATAACATTATACATTATATTTTGCAATAAGTCAATAATAATTCCTGTGTTTTATGGCAATTATTTTCTGTGATTTATACAAGTTGCGGTAATTAGATATGTAAATTATGCATAGTGATTGGTTAGCTAAATAAAGCAAAACGCCCAAGAAGCCATACTTCTCGGGGATAATTTATTTCTTATCCCTCGACTTGCACAAATTCCTCAGCACGCAAGCCTCGCACTGCGGCGCTCTCGCGGAGCATACTCCGCGCCCGTGCCACACAAGGCGGTGGCAGAAATTAAGGCTCTCCTCGGGCGGTATAACCTCGCGCAGCTGCTTTTCTACCTTACCTGCGTCCTTAGTGTCGGACAGCCCGAGCCTGTTCGTAAGCCGTATAACGTGCGTATCGCAGACGTATGCAGGCTTGCCGTAAAGGTCGCCCACGATTAGATTTGCGGTCTTTCGTCCCACCCCTGGCAGCTTTGTAAGCTCCTCGATACTGTCGGGGACTATGCCGCCGTGTATGTCACGGAGCATACGGCACATCAGTACGATATCCTGCGCCTTTGTCTTGTACAGGCCGCAGGTGCGCACAAGCTCCTCGACCTCTGCAATATCCGCTTCCGCGAAAGCCTCGACTGTCGGAAATCTCTCGAACAGCGCGGGGGTAACCATGTTCACGCGCTTATCGGTGCACTGCGCGGAAAGGCGCGTTGCGATGAGCAACTCATGCGGCTGGGTATATGTAAGGGCGCATTTTACCTCGGGGTATTCTTCTTTCAGCAGCGCGATTATTTCGGCGCTTGCTTTTTTACGGTCACGGCGCATTGGGTGCTCCTTTCTGCGTGGTAAATGGGAATTTATTTGCTGTATGATTGTTTGCTGACAGGGTGCAATTCCATCTCCCAGCATTCAAACG
>JAZNWG010000096.1:0-1512 GCA_045593225.1 Oscillospiraceae bacterium | reverse complement strand
CTTATCAAGGTAGGCGTTCAGGAGAACTGCGACTATACCGCACGAGAGGCTGCCGACGAGATCGCAGCACAGCTTAACGCTGATGTGGTGCAGGTCATCGGACGAAAGTTCGTGCTTTTCAGAAGAAGCAAGGATCCCAAGAAGAGGGTGATAGAGCTTGATTAAGACAGGAATTTTCGGCGGCGCGTTCAATCCCGTCCACAACGGTCATGTAAGGCTTGCTGAGGAGGCTGTAAAGCAGCTTAAGCTGAAAAAGCTGCTTATCATTCCGACCTTCGATTCGCCGCATAAGGACACAGCGCTTGCACCCTTCGAGGATAGAATGGAGCTGTGCCGCAGAGCGTTCTCACATACCTAGAGCGTGGAGATATGCGATATCGAGAAAAGACTCGGCGGAAAGAGCTTTACGATAAACACCGTGAGAGCGCTCAAAAACGAGCGCCCCGACGAGCAGTTCTTTCTGCTTATCGGCGGGGATATGCTGTTCTATTTCGATAAGTGGTATAAGTACGAGTCGCTGCTGAAAGAGACCAAGGTCTGCGCGGTAGCCCGCGACAATGACAGCCTTGTGGATATGATGGAGTTTGCAAACGAGATGGGCAGGGTAAAGGTGCTGCCCACAAAGGCAGTAGAGGTGAGCTCCACCGAGATACGCGAAAAACTCGCAAAGGGCGAGGATATCAGCGCTCTCGTTCCAAAGGCAGCTGCCGAGTATATCGCGGAGAAAAAGCTGTATTCGGAGGGCGCAAATTGAGCAGATACGAGGAATTTGACCACTACGAGCAGCTAATAAAGGAGCGCCTGTCCAAAAAGCGCTTCAATCACAGCATGAACGTTGCGGAGGCTTGCTATGACCTTGCTGAACGATACGGCGCGGACAAAAAGCGCTGCTATCTTGCGGGGCTTCTTCATGATATCATGAAAGAGGAGAGCAAGGAAAAGCAGCACGATATGACTGTAAACAGCCTTCTTGCACCCGACCCCGCGGAGTGCGAAACTCCTGCGCTGTGGCATGCTGTCGCAGGTGCTGTGTACTGCCGTGACGAGCTGCGGATAGAGGACGCTGAGATAATACGTGCGATACGCTTCCACACGATAGGCTGCGCAGAGATGTCAATGCTTGAAAAGATAGTTTACCTCGGCGATATGATATCCGAGGACAGGGACTACAAGGACGTTGACAAATTCAGAAAATTTTGTTATGATGATATAGATAAGGCTATGTCGATAGCGCTTATCTACAATATCGAGAGCGTATGCAGAAAGTGCGGTCTGATACCGCGTTATTCGTATGAGGCATACAATTACTATATGAGCTTTAACAAGGATAAGGAGAGTCTATGACAGACAGAGAAGAACTTGAAATTGCCGTAAAGGCACTTGATTCCAAAAAGGCAAAGGATATAAAGGTACTAAAGGTAGACGAGCTTACAACGCTTGCAAACTACTTTGTTATTGCTTCCGCAACCAGCACAACGCAGGTAAAGACACTCGCTAAGTCGGAGGCCAAGC
>JAZNWG010000095.1:0-6658 GCA_045593225.1 Oscillospiraceae bacterium | reverse complement strand
CTGCTGATGAATATCCTTACTCCCTACATAGACAAAATTACTGTCCCGAGAGCATTCGGTGCAAAGAGGGAGGCAAAGAAGTGAGCAGATTCAGACCCGCACTGGTGCTGGCTATCATCGCTGCGATAGTTTCGGCACTGGTAATAATAACATACAATCTCACCTATGTTGACACCTCGGGTATCATCACAGACAAGCAGGCGGCGGCAGCTGTCGCTGTCTACGGCGGCGCTGCGGAGGATTATTCCGTAGTGGCTGCGGAGGAATGGCAGCCCGTGCTTGAAGCTGCTGACAACGAAGAGCTTTTGCGTGTCACAAAGGTGATAAAGAAGAATGACGGCAGCCTTGCGTTTGAGGTGACTGTCAAGGGCTACAAGGAGGGCTATACCTTGCTTGTGGGAGTTGATGAGGGTGCAGTCGCAGGTGTTGCGGCAGTTTCTACAGGCGAGGAGACAAAGGACCTCGGCACAAAGACCGCTGACCCTGATTACCTCGCGCAGTTTGAGGGCTATTCCTCGGCTGTGACGATAGTTTCCTCACAGCCCAAGAACGAGGGCGAGATACAGGCTGTGACAGGCGCAACCTATTCCTCGAAGGGTGTTGCAAAGGCTGTCAATATCGCGCTGGAGGCGTATGCGCTGTTAAATAACGACACAGCAGACGAGGGAGGTGAAGCCGAATGAGCTACATGAGTGAGTTCACCAAAGGACTTATCAAGGAAAACCCCACTCTCGTTTCGCTTCTGGGCATGTGTCCGACACTTGCGGTGACGGTATCGGCTTCAAATGCTATCGGAATGGGCGCTGCGGCGACATTCGTGCTGATATGCTCAAACCTCGTTATCTCGCTGCTTAAAAAGGTGATCCCCTCGCAGGTAAGGCTTCCTGCATACATAGTGATAATCGCCGGCTTCGTTACTGTCGCAGGCTTAATCCTGCAGGCTGCGCTGCCCGATATCTATGACGCGCTGGGCATCTTCCTGCCGCTTATTACTGTAAACTGCATTATCCTCGGACGTGCCGAGATGTTTGCAAGCAAGAACGACGCTGCAGCCTCTGTCCTTGACGGGCTTGGCATGGGCGTAGGCTTTACGCTTGCAATGCTTGCTGTAAGTTCAATAAGAGAGATATTCGGCAGCGGCACATGGTTCGGCATGCAGATACGTCCCGATTTCATCGAGCCTATGCAGATATTCATATTCCCCGCAGGCGGATTTTTCGTGCTTGGCTGTGTCATCGCACTGGTGAACAAGATAGCAAAGCGCAATCCTCCCGCTGCTGCAGGCTGTGCAGGCTGCCCCAACAAGGACGGCTGCGCAGGCGACTGCTCCTCCGATGAGGGAAAGGAGGAGAATAAGTAATGGAACTTGCAAGAAGCATGATGATTATTCTCCTCACGGGAATACTGACCGATAACTTCGTTTTATCGAAATTCATGGGCATCTGTCCGTTCCTCGGCGTATCGAAAAAGGCTTCGTCCTCGCTCGGAATGGGCTGTGCCGTTATCGCGGTAATGGTGGGAGCAACCGCCGTTACTTATCCGCTGTATCATACGTTCCTCGTCCCGATGGGTCTGGAATACATGAACACTATCCTGTTTATCCTGATAATCGCGCTGTTCGTGCAGGTGGTGGAGATGGTGCTGAAGAAGTATGTCCCCGCGCTGTACAAGACGCTCGGCGTCTATCTGCCGCTTATCACGACAAACTGCGCTGTGCTCGGCGTAACGCTGCTGAACATCGAGAATGATTACAGCTTCCTTGAGGCGATCGTCAATGCCGCAGGCGGCGGTCTTGGCTTTATGATGGCAATGCTGATATTCTCGGGCGTGCGCGGCAGACTTGAGCGCTGCGATATCCCCAAGGCCTTTCAGGGTATGCCGATAACGCTTTGTGCAGCGGCGATAGTATCGCTCAGCTTCCTCGGATTCGGCGGTATCGTTGACGGAATGTTCGGAGGTGCATGATGGAATTTATTATGACCTACATTCTGCCGATAATCATATTCGCTGTCATCGGTGCTGTTGCAGGCGCGATACTCGTTGTGTGCTCAAAGGTGTTCTTTGTCGAGAGCGACGAGACTGTATCAAAGCTTTCCGAAGCGCTTCCCGGCGCAAACTGCGGTTCTTGCGGCTATTCGGGCTGCGAGGGCTATGCAAACGCTATCGCAAAGGGCGAGGCTGTAACTAATCTCTGCAAGCCGGGCGGTGCCGACTGCGCTAAGAAGCTTGCTGAGATAATGGGTACAGAGGCTCTTGACGCGGAGACTGTGGTGGCGTTTGTACGCTGCAACGGCTGTGTCGGAGCTACCGAGGACAGATATATCTTCACAGGCACGCAGACCTGCGTCGCTTCCGAGCGCTTCTACAACGGCAAGGGAACCTGCCGAAGCGCGTGCGACGGTCTTGGTGACTGCGTGAGAGCGTGCGACCACGGCGCGATCACTATCATAAACGGCGTTGCTGTTGTTGACCCTGCAAAATGTAAGGGCTGCGGCAAGTGTGCAAGGGTATGCCCGAACAGGCTTATCGACATCATTCCCGCGGCTCAGAAATACGCGGTGCAGTGCTCGAACATCGACAGCGGCAAGATAACAAAGGCTGTCTGCAAGAACGGCTGTATCGGCTGTAAGATATGCGAGAAGAAGTGCTCTGCTGACGCTATAAAGGTAGAGAACAACCACGCTGTCATCGACGGCGCGAAGTGCACAGGCTGCGGCGACTGCGCAAATGCCTGTCCGCAGAAATGCATAGCTTTACTTGGAAAATAATATATTTCGGAGGTTAAATATCATGATAACAACAAAGGAATTCGGCTTTTTCCGCGGCTACAAATGCCACCTTATCACACTCACAAACGCCAACGGCATGACTGCGCGTATCACAAACTTCGGCGGCGCGCTGGTAGGCCTTGATGTTCCCGATAAGAACGGCAACATGGCAGACGTAGTGCTCGGCTATGACACACTGGAGGGCTATGTAGAGGGCAACAGCTCCCACGGCGCTCTGGTAGGACGCTATGCAAACCGTATCGGCGGCGCTAAGTTCACCATTAACGGCGAGGAGTACAAGCTCACACCCAACGACAACAAGGTAAATCACCTGCACGGCGGCGCTTTCGGCTACAACAAGCGTGTTTGGACAGTTGACGCTGTCTGCGACGGCGACGAGCCTTCCGTTACTCTCGGCTATGTAAGCCCCGACGGCGAGGAGAACTACCCCGGCACTGTAAAGATAGCCGTTAAGTACACTCTCACAGCGGCAAACGGACTTGAGATAGACTATACCGCAGTGTCCGACAAGGATACCATGCTTAACCTTACAAACCACGCTTACTTCAATCTCAAGGGCGCAGGAAACGGTGATATCAAGGATCATATAGTTCAGATCAATGCTGACAAGTACACTCCCGTAGATGAGCTGCTTATCCCGACAGGAAAGCTCGCTTATGTTACAGGCACACCTTTCTGCTTTATGGTGCCCAAGCGTGTGGGAGAGGATATGGACAACGGCAGACTGCCTAACGGCTACGATCACAACTATGTGCTGGGCGAGCCTAATGTGATGCGCACTGCAGCCGAGGTATACGAGCCTACGACAGGCAGAGTTATGACAGTAAAGACTGACAAGCCCGCTATACAGTTCTACATTGGTATCGGTCTTGACGGCGAAACAGGCAAGAACGGCGCAAGCTACAACAAGTACGCAGGCCTTTGCCTTGAGAGCCAGTATTCTCCCGACTCTCCCAACCAGCCCCAGTTCCCGAGCTGTCTGCTTAAGGCAGGGGATACCTACCACTTCACCACGACCTACGAGTTTTCTGCAAGATAAGCTTAACGATAAACGACCCGAAGAATATCTTCGGGTCGTTTTTTTGTCGCGGAAAGTGCAAATTGACTGTTTTTGCACATGAAATTTATGAAAAATACTTGTACAAACGCAAAAAATATGATATACTAAAATAGAATAGGTATGTATACCCTAATTTTTGAGGAGGCACATTATATGGAAACAAAAGCAAATCAGCCCGTTGGCAGCATCAAGGTGTCCGACGCCGTTATCCTTAAGATCGCAGAGGTAGCAGCTACCGAGATCGAGGGTGTTGACTGCAACGGTCAGAGCCTTGCTCCCGCAAACGCAAAGTCAAAGATGTTCGGCTGTGTAAAGTGCAAGCTCAGCGGCGATACTGTTGCGCTGGCGCTCAATGTCGTGACACTGGAGGGCTTCAACGCCGTAACAGTTGCCGAGAGCATTCAGAAGAGCGTAAAATCCGCTGTTCAGAGCATGACAGGCTTTACAGTAACAAAGGTCGATGTAAATGTGGCAGGCATTAAATTCAATAAGTAACACGAGGAAATGACATAATGGAAGAAAAGCTTACAAGACGTGAGGTGCGCGAGGGCGCATTCATAATTCTTTATCAGAGCCTGTTCGGCGGCGATCTCACAGAGATCTGCGAGGCGAACGAGGAGGCATTCGGTCTTGCTAAAAACGAGGAGACCGACGAGATAGTAAACGGTGTACTGGAGCACAACGATGAGCTTCAGGAGATCATCGCGAAGTACAGCACCACACGTTCCGTAGCAAGAATTGCAAAGGTAAACATGGTGATCATGAAGATCGCCGTATACGAGATGAAATACTGCGAGCGCATTCCCAATGCCGCAGCTATAAACGAAGCTATCGAGCTTTCAAAGAAGTACGCATACAAGGCTGACAGCAGCTTTATAAACGGCGTGCTGAACGCTTATCTCGGTGAGCTTGATGCTGCCGAATAATGCAGCGCCGCCCGTTGTCACAGTATCGCAGGTGAACCGCGTTGTCGGTATGCTGATAAAGGGTGACAACAGGCTTAAAAACGTCGCGGTACGCGGAGAGATATCGAATTTCACGCGGCACTACAAGACGGGGCACCTGTATTTCACGCTGAAGGACGAGCAGACACAGCTCAAAGCTGTGATGTTTTCGGACAACGCGGCAAGGGTGACGTTCTCGCCCGAGAACGGCTCAAAGGTGATATGCCGCGGCGCGGTGACCGTCTACGAGCCTAACGGCGTTTATCAGATAAACTGCATTGATATGCAGGCTGACGGCGAGGGCGAGCAGGCACAGGCTCTGGAGGAGCTTAAAAAGCGGCTTATGAGCGAGGGGCTGTTCTCGCAAAAAAGACCGATCCCCGCAATGCCGAAAAAGATAGCGCTGATAACCTCGGCAGGCGGCGCGGCGATACATGACGTGATGACGACATTACAGCGCAGATATCCGCTGGTAAAGCTGGTGGTTATCCCTGCGCAGGTGCAGGGCGCGACGGCTCCCGCTTCGATAGCTCGTGCAATTGCGCGCGCACAGACTACGGGCGCAGATGTGCTGATATTCGGACGCGGCGGCGGCTCGACAGAGGACCTCGCGGCATTCGATACGGAGATAGTAGCAAGGGCTGTCTATAACAGCGCCATACCGACTATTTCGGCAGTAGGACATGAGATAAACATCAGCATTGCCGATATGACAGCCGACATGAGAGCGGCAACTCCGACAGCGGCGGCAGAGCTTGCAGTGCCCGATGTGGCGGTAATGCTTTCCGCGATAAACGGAATGCGAGGCAGGATAGCTGCATATGCAAAGCGCTGCATTTCCGACAACGAGAACACTCTCACCTACCGCGGCGAGGTGATAAAGGCTCTTTCTCCCGAGACAAGGCTGAAAAATCTTGAGGCAAGGCTTTTGAGCATGAACGCCAGCATAAGGGACAAGGCTCACGCGGCTCTTGATAAAGCGGAGAGCAGGCTTTCAGCGAGTGCGGAGATGATATCCGCATTAAATCCCATGAGTATACTGGTGCGCGGCTATTCCGTGACCTATCATGAGGGTAAGATAGTAACAGGCTCTGAGGAGCTTGAAAAGGGCGACGAGGTGAAGCTCCGTTTTGCAAACGGCAGCGCGAGGGCTGAAATAATCGACGCCGAGAGGGAATAATATGGATTTTGAAAAGTCGATGGCACGGCTTCAGGAGATATCCGAGCTTATGAGCGGCGAGCTTCCGCTGGAGCAGTCGATGAAGCTCTACACAGAAGCTGTGGAGCTTACGAAGCAGTGCAAGGATTATATAAATAACGCAAAGCTGACAGTGGAGCGGCTTGAGGCGGCGGAGTGATATGATGGTGAAGGAACAGCTTGAGTATTACGCTGAAATAACGGAGAAGGCGCTTGACAGGTATCTTCCTGATACCGAGTGCCTGCAGAAAAGCGTGATAAAGGCGGCAAGGTACAGCCTTTCCGCAGGCGGAAAGCGCATAAGACCTGCGCTTGTGATGGAGTTCTGTCGTGTTTGCGGCGCTGACGCGGAGGACGCGCTGCCTGTTGCCTGTGCTATCGAGATGATGCACACCTTTTCGCTCATTCACGACGACCTGCCCTGCATGGACGATGACGATATGCGCAGAGGAAAGCCGAGCTGCCACAAGGCATTCGGCGAGGGAACTGCGCTTCTCGCAGGCGACGCGCTTGCAATGCTGCCGTATCAGATAATAGCAGAGGCTGCGCTGAAAAAGCGCATGAACGCTGACTCTGCGCTGAAGATAATTGCGCTTCTCGGTGAGCGCGCAGGTGTCTTCGGCATGATTGGCGGACAGGTGATAGATACTGAAAATGAGGGCAAGGA
>JAZNWG010000094.1:0-2732 GCA_045593225.1 Oscillospiraceae bacterium | reverse complement strand
CTGCCGTTGTGCAGTTGACGCAGAAGATGCGTGCTTATCGTTCGTCTGTCAGATGGTGGTGATGTCGACCATCTCTACATCATCTACACTCTTGTGCATCTCAAGACACTCAAGCAGCGCGTTTGCTGTGTCGATAGAGGTCAGACACGCGATAGAACGCTCAACTGCCTTACGACGCATTCTTACGCTGTCGCGGGAGGGCTTTCTGCCTGTCTCGGAGGTGGAGATAACGTAGTTTATCTTGCCGCTTTCAAGCAGGGAGATAACGTTGGGCTCGCCCTCGGAGATACGGTAAACGTGGTTAGCTGCGATCATGTTTCTGTTAAGGATAGATGCTGTACCGCTGGTAGCGTAGATATCGAAGCCGAGAGCCTCAAAACGGCTTGCGATCTCGATAACATCGTGCTTGTCGCCGTCCTTTACGGAGATCAGCACACCGCCCTTGTCGTGCATCTTGTAGCCTGCGGCTGTAAGACCCTTTAAGAGAGCCTCGCCGAAGGTCCTTGCGATACCAAGGCACTCACCTGTGGACTTCATCTCGGGGCCGAGCTGGTTGTCAACATCATGCAGCTTCTCAAAGCTGAATACGGGAACCTTGACAGCGATATAGTCAGCGTTGGGATAAAGACCGCTCTTATAGCCCATATCCTTCAGCTTCTTGCCGAGCAGTATCTTTGTAGCAAGATCGACCATGGGAACGCCTGTGACCTTGCTGATATAAGGAACTGTTCTGGAAGAACGGGGGTTGACCTCAATAACGAATACCTCGTGGTTGTAATCCACGTACTGGATATTTTCAAGGCCGATAACGTGCAGAGCCTTTGCGAGCTTCTCGGTGTAGTCGATGATAACGCGCTTGATGTGCTCAGTGAGGTTCTGGCAGGGGTAGATGGAGATAGAGTCACCCGAGTGAACGCCTGCGCGCTCAACGTGCTCCATGATACCGGGAATGAGGAAGTCCTCGCCATCGCAGATAGCGTCTACCTCAACCTCTGTACCCATCATATACTTGTCGATAAGAACAGGGTTTTCAAGCTCTGTTGCGGTGATGATCTGCATATATTCCTCTACGTCGTTGTCGCAGTGAGCAATGATCATGTTCTGACCGCCGAGAACGTAGGACGGACGCAGCAGAACGGGGTAGCCGAGCTTGTTTGCAGCAGTCAGCGCCTCTTCTGTTGTGAATACAGTCGTACCCTCGGGTCTCGGGATACCGCACTTTTCAAGCAGCTCATCGAACAGCTCTCTGTCCTCCGCTGCGTCAACGTCAGCAGCAGATGTGCCGAGGATCTTAACGCCAAGGTCTGTAAGATGCTTGATGAGCTTGATTGCTGTCTGACCGCCGAACTGTACAACTACGCCGTAGGGCTTCTCTGTTTCGATGAGAGCCTCAACGTCCTCGCGTGTGAGGGGATCGAAGTACAGTCTGTCGCCTGTATCAAAGTCGGTGGAAACTGTTTCGGGGTTGTTGTTGCAGATGATCGCCTCGCAGCCCTCCTCCTTCAGTGCCCATACGCAGTGAACGGAGCAGTAGTCGAACTCGATACCCTGACCGATACGGATAGGACCGGAGCCGAATACGATGATCTTTTTCTTGTCTGTGGGGTGAGTTTCAATGAACTCCTTAGCCTCGTTCTCATCATCAAAGGTGTTGTAGAAGTAAGGTGTTGCAGCGGAGAATTCAGCCGCACAGGTGTCAACCATCTTGTAGCTTGCAAGCTTTCTGTTCTTTACCTTCTGACCCGAGATACGCTCGATGGTGCTGTCAAGGTAGCAGTACTTCTTAGCCGCAGCGTACTTCTCCTCGGTAAGCTCGCCCTCTGCAAGCCAAGCTTCAAGCTTTACAAGGTTGTTCAGCTTGTTGATGAACCACTTGTCCACCATTGTGATCTCGTGGATCTTGTCGATGGAGATGCCTCTCTTGAGAGCCTCGAAGATGCAGAAGCAGCGGTCAACGTCAACGTCGTACAGCTTCTTCTCAACTTCCTCGTCGGTAAGCTCTGCAAAAGCCTTCTTTGCAAGAGTGTCCATGCCGAGCTCGATGGAGCGTACAGCCTTCATCATGCCGCCCTCAAAGCTGGGAGCGATAGCCATGACCTCGCCTGTTGCCTTCATCTGTGTGCCGAGGGTCTTCTTTGCGTATACGAACTTATCAAAAGGCCACTTCGGGAACTTTACTACCATGTAGTCGATAGTAGGCTCGAAGCAGGCATATGTGTTGCCTGTAACCTGATTTACGATCTCGTCAAGAGTATAGCCGATAGCGATCTTTGTAGCAACCTTAGCGATAGGATAGCCTGTTGCCTTGGAAGCAAGCGCAGAGGAACGGGAAACTCTGGGGTTTACCTCGATAACTGCGTACTCGAAGCTGTCGGGCTTCAGCGCAAACTGGCAGTTGCAGCCGCCCTCAACGCCGAGTGCCTGAACGATGTTCAGCGCAGCGGAGCGAAGCATGCCGTACTCGATGGGAGTAAGAGTTACTGCGGGAGCAACTACGATACTGTCGCCTGTGTGAACGCCGACAGGGTCCATATTCTCCATGGAGCATACGGTGATGGTGTTGTTCTTGCTGTCGCGGATTACCTCAAATTCGATCTCCTTCCAGCCGCTTATGCACTTCTCGACCAGTATCTGTGTGATAGGGGAGAGGCGCAGACCGTTTGTTGCGATCTCGTGCAGCTCGTCGGGAGTATATGCGATACCGCCGCCTGTTCCGCCCAGTGTGAATGCGG
>JAZNWG010000093.1:0-6415 GCA_045593225.1 Oscillospiraceae bacterium | reverse complement strand
GACGACCTGCGGCATGTTCTGTTTTCGCAGGTGCTGGGCAGCGCCTACGAGCAGTACAAGCCCGACGCGCTCATAATCGCAGGCGACATCTACGACAGGGCTGCACCGTCGGCGGAGGGAGCTTCGCTTTTTGACGAGCTTCTGTCGCGCGCGGCGGAGCTAAAGCTCCCCGTTTATGCAATAAGCGGCAACCACGACAGCGCGCAGCGCGTAGCCTACGGCAGACAGCTTTTTGAACACAGCGGCGTTTACATCAGCGCGCCGTTTTCGGCTGAAACGCCTGTGACGCTGCACGAATTCGGCGGTATCGATATTGCCTTGCTGCCGTACATCTCGGCGGAAATGGCGCAGAAGGCTTATCCCGATGAGGAGATAGAGAGCGTGACAGACGCACTTTCGGCGGTATTCCGTCATGCGGGTATCCCGCGCGAGGGCAGACCCTGCCTGCTGGTCGCACATCAGGCGGTGGCAGACGAGAGCGCTTCGCCTATCGGAAAGCTTGAAAACGCGGATCACCGTGTGTTCGAGCCGTTCTGCTACACCGCGCTGGGGCATTTCCACACGCCGCGCTTTGTTGGCGGCGCGAGGGTGCGCTACTGCGGCTCTCCGGTATGCTTTTCCGCAAAGGAGGCAGAGCGTCCGCAGAAGTATCTTGACATCATCGACATCGACGATGAGGGCAACGCGGAGGTCGAGAACCTGCCGCTTATGCCGCTTCGCGCTGTGCGTGTTATTGAGGACAGCTTTCAGAATATCATCTCGGACAAGTATGCTCCGTCAGAGGACTTTGTGTTCATAGCGGTCGAGGGCGACAATGCCGAGCTTGATGTTGCAAGGCGCATCATGGCGAAATTCCCGAACTGCGTGAGCATACGCTATCAGCAGAAAAGAGCTGAGCAGACAGAGGCGGTAGAGTATCGCGAGCTGGAATTTGCTGACCTTTTCAGCGGCTTTTACAGCTCTGTAATGGGCGAGGACATCGACGAAAAGCTGCTTGAAACGGCTGAAACGCTGTTCAGACAGGCGGAAAAGGAGGCTGACAGATGAAGATAGAAAGCCTTACCTTGTCCGCATTCGGCCCGTACGCAGGCGAGGAAACGGTTGATTTCACACCGTTCATGGGCAAGGTGTTCCTTATTACAGGCGACACAGGCGCAGGCAAGACAACTATTTTTGACGGCATAACCTTTGCGCTGTTCGGAAAGACCAGCGGCTCGGTGCGCGACCCTAAAACACTCCGCAGCCAGCACGCAGACCCCAAGGCAAAGAGCTTTGCAAAGCTGACCTTTACTGTCGGCGAGCGCACATATACAGCCTACCGCGCGACTGAAACAAAGAAAAAGTCCGACCATTATCTTTCGGACGACATTGGCGGCTACTGGGAGCGCAATGACGAGATACAGGACAAGATATACGAGCTTACGGGCTTTGATTATGAGTCGTTCTGCCGCGTTTCCATGCTTGCACAGGGCGAGTTTGACAAGTTTCTGAGGCTTGACTCAAAGGACAGGGAAAAGACGCTGAGAAAGCTTTTCGGTACTGAGCTTTACGAGCGCTATGCGGCGCTGCTGAAGGCTGAGTCCGACAAGGCAGAGGAGCGCATAAAGGAGATTCGCCGCGACTTTGAAACAACGCTCGGTGACGAGGAACTTGATATAGCGGACGAGCGTCGCACGCTTGATTTCGCGGCAGAGATATTTGAGCTGCTTGCGGCAAAGGAGCTTTCCGCAAAGGACAGCGCAGAGGCTGCGGCGGCAGAAACAGAGCGGCTCGACAAGGAGATATCGCAGCTTGCAGCGGAAAAGAATGCCGCGTTGCAGCACAACAAGGCACTGGACGAGCTGCAAAAGGCAAGGGCGCAGTGCGCGGCGCTTAAAGAGCAAGCCGATGAGATAAGCGAAAAAGCGCAGCTTTCAGAGCGCATGAGCAGGGCTTCAGAGCTTCGCTCGGCGTATGACGAGGCGGTAAATCTCCGCGCCCGCGTAACGGAATGCAGGGCGACTATCGCGGAGCTTACTGAGCAGACCGAGGAAGCGCTCGCGGAAAAGACCACGGCAGAGGAAGAAAAGAAGCTTTGCGACAAGGAAAAGCCGCAGGCGGAGCAGCTGTCGGGCGAGATAGCAAGGCTTTCCGAGCTGCTGCCGAAGTTCAGGCTGGCAGAGGAGGCCAAGGCTGAAGCCGAGGCACTGCTTCCCGAGACAGAAAAGACAAAAGCGGCGGCTGACACGTGCGCCGAGGAGATAAAGGAAAACGCCGCGCTTTCCGAAAAGCTTCAAGCGGCGATAGCGGAGGCTGAAAAGCTGATAGCGCAGGAGCAGCCGCTTCGGGATAAATGCGAGGCGCTTCGGAAAACGCTTTCCGATATCGAAGCAGCGCATGACGCGATAGCGGACAGCCGCGCAGCAGAGGAGCAGCTTTCGCTGATGAAGGCAGAGTGCGAGAGCGCAAGAGAGCTATGCGAAAAGGCGGAGCAGGACTACCACGAGACTGCGGCTGCGTATCATCTTAATGCTGCGGCAGTGCTTGCAGAAAGGCTTCGTGACGGCAGCGAGAAATGCTGTCCCGTGTGCGGCTCGACAGAGCACCCGAGGCTTGCTGAGCTTCCCGAGAGCGCTCCCACGGAAAAGGAGCTTAAGGCGGCTGAAAAGCTGTGGAAAAAGGAGCAGACTGCGCTTAATAAGGCGGAAAAGGCGCTTAATTCCGCGACCGCCGACTTTATGACGAAAGTGAACAGAGCGGAGGATAAATATTCCGCGCTGTTTAAGGAAAAGCTTGATAAAGATCAGTGCGGAGAAAGGCTTTCCGCGCTTAAAAACGAGACCGACAGCGAGCTTCGGGAGCTTGAAAAACAGCTTTCGGAGTGCGAAAAGCAGAGCGCGGAGCTTGAAAAGCTCGGCGCAGAGCTTGGCTGCGCACAGGAGCGCGCAAAGCAGCTTTCCGAGGACAGCGCGGCGCTCGGAGAAAAGCTTGCAAAGCTTCAGAGCGACTATGCTGCAAGGGCGGCTGTTGCAAAGGAAAAGGCTGACGCGCTCGGTGGCGACACGCTGCAAAGCGTTCAGCAGAGGATAGAGGACGCCGCAAAGAAGCGTGAGGAGCTTGTTTCACGCGCAGAAAAGGCAGAAAAGCAGCTGAATGAAGCTGAAAAGGCTTACACAGCGGCGGTAACGGAGCTTGGCTCGGTAAAGTCGCAGCTTGAAGCCTCGGACAAGGCGCTTTCTGCGGCAGAGGGAGCGCTGCAGAAGGCGCTTACAAAGCAGGGCTTTGCTGATGAAAAGGAGCTTTGCGAGAGCTTCTCCGACAAAGCGCAGAGAGACGCGCTCGCTGATGAGATATCGCAGTATAAGGCTGCTGTTGCGGCGGCTGAGGCAATGCTTGCAAAGTGTGCTGAGGCGGTAACTGATGAGCAGCGCGCGGACATCGACGTGCTTTCCGAAAATGAGAGCGCGCTGCAGATAGAGCGTAACGAGCGCCGCGCCGAGGAGACCGCCGCAAGGACGGAGCTCAGCAGGCTTTCCGACAGATCGAAGCGACTTTGTGCGCTGTACGAAAGCAGTGCAGAGGCTGCAAAGAATGCCTCGGACATGAAGCGGCTGTATCATGTGACGACAGGTCAGTCGGGCAGCAAGGTGAGCCTTGAGCGATATATTCAGGGTCAGCTGTTTGACCGCGTGCTTCACCGCGCAAACGACCGCCTGTATCACATGAGCGACGGCAGATACCGCTTCGAGCGCAGGAGCGTGAATGATAATCTGCGCGCTACCTCGGGACTTGATATAAACATCATCGACAACAACACAGGCTCGAAGGGCGTGCGCGATGTTTCGACGCTGTCGGGCGGCGAGCGTTTCCTCGCGTCCTTTGCGCTGGCGATAGGGCTTTCAGACTTCGCGCTGGAGCAGGGCGGCGCTAAGCGCAGTGATGTGCTGTTTGTTGACGAGGGCTTTTCCGCGCTTGACGAAAACACGTTCGAGCTTGCGCTGGAGGTGATCAATAAGATCTCCGCCCACAACCGAATGGTGGGCATAGTATCTCACGTCAGGGAGATACAGCAGCGCTTCCCCGACAGGCGTATCTACATCGAAAAGGGCAGACAGGGAAGCAGGATAAGATAACAAATCGGAGGAACAACTTTGCTTAGACTTGCAAGATATCTGAAGTATTTCAAGCTGCACGTGTCGCTCGGGCCTGCGTGCAAGCTTATCGAGGCGATATTTGAGCTTATCGTGCCGCTCGTTATGGCGGACATAATCGACAACGGAATCGCGACAGGCGACGAGGGCATAATATGGCAGGGCGGACTTAAGCTCATCATATTTGCGGTGTGCGGACTTTCGTTCACGCTGGTGTGCCAGTACCTTGCTTCCGTAGCTTCGCAGGGCGTGGGCACAAGGCTTCGCCACGACCTCTATGCGCATATCAACAAGCTTTCCTACAAGGAGATAGACAGGCTCGGTACGCCTGCGCTGGTGACACGTATCGCAAACGACGTAAATCAGGTGCAGACCGCCGTTGCAATGCTGATAAGACTTGTTATCAGAGCGCCGTTCCTTGTTGTCGGAGCTACTGTAATGGCAATGACTATCGACCTTAAGCTGTCGCTGATATTCTTCGGCTGTATGGCGGCTATCGTTGCGATAATGGTGCCTGTAATGACGGTGACGGTAAAGCTGTTCAAGCGCCAGCAGAAGAGCCTTGACGGTATCTCCCGCATAACCCGTGAGAACCTCTCCGGCGTAAGAGTTGTAAGAGCATTTGCGCGTCAGCAGCACGAGGAGGAGCGCTTTGAAAGCAGCGCGGAGGAATACCGCAGGTTTGCGCTCAGGGCAGGCCGTATAAACGCGCTTTTAAACCCTGCTATCTTTATCGTGGTGAACGTTGCGTACCTGCTTATCGTGTACCTCGGCGGAGGCATGGTGAGCGTTGACGGACTTACACAGGGTCAGGTCATCGCGCTCGTAAACTACATGACACAGATATCGCTCGCACTGGTTGTAGTTGCAAACCTCGTGACCATCTTCACAAAGGCTGCGGCTTCCTCGCAGCGTATCAACGAGATATTCGATACAAAGCCGAGCGTAGTCGGCGCAGACAGCGCTCCCGAAACAGACGATAACGCTCCTGCAATTGAATTTAAGAACGTAAGCTTCTCCTATCTTGACGGCGAGGGCGCAGAAAAGTCGCTTGAAAACGTAAGCTTCACACTCCGTAACGGCGAGGTGCTTGGCATAATCGGCGGTACAGGCTCGGGTAAGTCCACGCTCGTGAACCTGCTCGCGCGCTTTTATGACGCGACAGAGGGCGAGGTGCTGATAAACGGCGCGAATGTAAAGGACTACCCCGATAGCGCACTTCGGAGAAAGCTTGGCATAGTACCGCAGAAGACCGAGCTTCTGAGCGGCACTATCCGCGAGAATATGCAGATGGGACGCACCGATATCACTGACGAAAAGATATACGCCGCACTTGAAACAGCGCAGGCTAAGGAGTTCACAGACGGCCTCGCAGACGGTCTTGACGCGAAGATACTTCAGGGCGGAAAGAACTTCTCGGGCGGTCAGAAGCAGCGCCTTGCAATAGCGAGAGCCGTTGCAAAGAGCCCCGAGATACTGATACTTGACGACAGCTCCAGTGCGCTTGACTACGCGACAGACGCGGCCTTAAGACGTGCACTTGCAAAGCTGTCAATGACGGTAGTCATAGTGTCGCAGAGAGCGAATTCCATTCGTCATGCGGACAAGATAATAGTGCTCGACGACGGTATCGTTGAGGGAATAGGTACACATTCCGAGCTTCTGCGTGAGTGCGAGGTATATCGCGAGATATGCCTCACACAGTACACCGAGCAGGAGCTTCTTGAACAGGAAAGGGAGGGATAAGCCGTGGCAAAGAAGAACAAAAAAGGCGCGCTGCTGCGTATCCTCCGATATGTAAAGCCGCAGCTGTGGCTGGTCGTTATCGCGCTTATATGCGCTGCGGCAAGCGTGCTGCTGTCGCTGTACACAACAGTCCTGATAGGCGAGGCTGTTGACTGCATAACAGACCTCGGCGCGGATTTCACAGCAATGAGCCCTATCCTTATTAAGATAGCGATTATAATTCCGCTTGTGGCAGGCTTTCAGTGGCTTATGTATTTCTGCACGAATGCAATTACGCATAAGACCGTAAAAGCGCTGCGCACAGACGCATTTCATCAGATACAAAAAATGCCGCTGTCCTACATTGACGTAAACGCGCACGGCGATATCATAAGCCGCGTTGTGAATGACGTTGACGCGGTGTCGGACGGACTTTTACAGGGCTTTCAGCAGCTGTTTACAGGCGTTGTGACGATAGTGGGAACGCTGTGCTTCATGCTGTCGCTGAATTTAGAGATAACCCTTGTCGTTGTGCTGATAACCCCTGTTTCCTTTGCGGT
>JAZNWG010000092.1:0-3046 GCA_045593225.1 Oscillospiraceae bacterium | reverse complement strand
ACCGCTTGGCCTCCGACTTTGTTCGTGTCAGATATGTAGAGTATATGGGCAATCCCACTGATGCACGCAATCATATAGACGGGCAATACCCATACGCAGAGCCTGTCTGGGATCCTGTTGCAGAGGCATCTCTTCTCCATTTTACATCAGTCAGCACTTGTTCGTGTAGCTGTACAGGGCATCAGCATGTAAGACAAGTACTTGATCATTATGATGACCCTGATGATGAAAATGGTGATGGCAATTTAGAGCCTGTGCTTAAGCCTGAAAACTTTGATTGTCCTACCGGTGCAGGCGGTGAGTGTGCGTCTATTCGCGCTAAGATAGCAATCGTAGAGGGTCTTGCAAGACAGCTCGATGCGCTGTGGGAAGAGATCGATACGATTTATTATCCTGAATATGAAACAGCGACGAACGATTTTAACGCTGCTTCTTGGACGCACATCAAGAAGCAAGTTGATTTTTACAATGCTGCACAAGACTATTATACTGCGTCAGAGTTTGATATGGAGTCCATGATACGCGATGCTGCATATCGTGACACCAGCGTCTTTGACGACACACAATTCTACACGCAGGCTGCATATGAGTATGAATTCAATGCTGTGATCGATGATGAACGAGTTCGTTTTCGTCATATTTTCAGCGATATCGGCGATGGAACAGAAATATCCGACGAATCGGGTGATTTTGCACCAACTGTGCAGGAGTTGAAGCTGTACTACGAGCTGTGGCAGAATTACGCTAAATATGAGACTAATCTGCCGCAGAATGGCAAGTATATCAACTGGTGGACACCTGAGGTGCAATTGCTGTATCTGGTTGGCGGCAGCTATAAGGCTGAGCTGGGTCGCGGTATTAAAGTGCGAGACGAATATCGTGCTGGCGGCGAGTTCGCTACTTGCCCAACATGTTCTGCGGGCATTACCGAATACGATATGGCAGGTGAGTTTTATTATAACTGGATGTCGTCATGGGCCGGTGATGATTATACAGGTCGTGATCTGACAACAGCGACTGAAAACTTCTTCTATAATATCGTATCCGGCGGATTTGATGATGGCACGTTGACTGACAGAACAGAATACGCATACGCTTATTACTATATGTTCCAATATGGAACACCATATCAACAAGCGGTCAGATATTCCAATGTCGGAGACGAGGCGTCGAAGATAATGAACGAAATGATAGCTGAGGGCAGATGGCAAACTAATGTTGCCAATACGCTATCTGATGCAGCGATGTCACATCACGATAAATATGATGAGTATCAGACAGCAGAGATAACACGTCAATGGGAAGTCGATACGTCAACTTCGATGTCACAATCCATACTTGCGACGCTTGGCTCGCAACAATCTCGGTCAAAAGCTAATCTGCTTGAAAATATTGTGAATAGCTGTCAATATGTCAATGTCATTGATAATTCGACGATAGGCAATGCTGCTATTTATCTTGTAGATAATCCGCTCATTTATGCGAAAAATGAAAGCGATCCGCTGCACGACTATTATGTAGCAAAGTATGGTGATGGGGAGACAGATGTGACTGAACCTGTGTCATCATTATACAGTGTTGTTTACAACATTATAAACAACAGGCTTGTTGACGGTCAGAAATCACCCATAGGCAGCGAAACAGCGATGACGAACGGCTTTGAATTTGTGAAAACGGCTGTTCTTTGGTCTGGTCTGGATGTTGAGTTTGAGAATATCACCAGCGCAGATGAATTGGCTGACTATCTGAAAGAATCATCAAGCTCAATATGGCAGGATGATGAATATTATCAGGATAGCGTTGATATAGGCGCCGGAAATACAAGAATATGGGAACAACGTAAGCTTGGACCGTATTACAACGAAGACGGCGGAACATATTATCGTTACAAATGGTATCTCGTTCCGAGAGTTCTTGACGGTGGGTCGTCAAGTAATACCGGACTTGATTGGTATGATGATCTGCGATCGGATGATACTGCAGACCCTGCATTCGGTGATGTTTACGATGATCTGGACGATTGGCCTGTTCACGGTGTCGATGAACATGATGTGAACAATATGCCGACGACAGAAAAAGGCTATGATACCAACGGTTACATACGACCATTAAATGAAAATGGTCGCAATGCCGATTGGGTCAGAGTCGACTGGGAATGTTGGGACAAAGATTGCACTGTTTGCGGCGGACATGGCGGGCATGGCGATGCAAACATGCTGCTCCCGGGTGATATTCTTATTGGTCCGAACAATATCGTTGGCATGTGGCTCGGGGCAGAGACTGTACAGTCAATGTATCCGCTTGAAGCAGTAAGTGGTGACGATCTTGTCTGCGTAGGCGGCACAGATGCACAGAAACTTAAAAGCATGAGCGAACTCGGTTTTGAGTGGAGCAAGCCTTGCGCATCGTATATAAATCATGACATAGAGTGTCCTACACACGGTAGTCTTGATGATCAGCCAAAGTCACCGCAAAAATCTGATCCCAGCGCTTGCGCTCCTTATAATCCTGACGGAAAGTGGACTGTTTATCGTCTCACTTTACCCAATTATACGGATACATATCGTTCAGCAGGCGTGACGCAGAGCGTAGAAGGCGAAGACTGGGAGATATGGTATGAATATCGTTATAAAGGTGTTTCGGCGACAGCTGACACAAAGAAGTATCTGTATGCAATCAGAGAAGAGCTCGGTTTGATGTAAGATACGCATTTTAACAAAAAAAATCCCCTGTGGTTTTATTTCCACAGGGGATTTTGTGTTGATAATCATTAAGGCTTCACATACACGAAGCCTTAATGATGATTTGAGCCCGATAATTTGTTTCGGCTCCGCATATCGGTAAGCGGAGAAACATTTGGATCCCGACAATTTTTTCAGCTTCACGTGTCGGTGAGCGAAGAAACATTTGAATGAGGAGTTATTCTTATTTATATTATATCCAATATATCAGATCCTGTCAATAGTTTCAGGATGCTCATATTGCAAAAACGCACGTTTGATATTACAACATGCCGATAAATCGGCATAAAAGCCTTGACAGGTTC
>JAZNWG010000091.1:0-2488 GCA_045593225.1 Oscillospiraceae bacterium | reverse complement strand
GGTGCTTTCTGCGGAATAGAGGCTGAAAAGCGCGGACAGGGCGAGGCTATCGCGAAGAACCTTGCCGAGTTCATGACGCTTAAAACTCCTGTTATCTCGGTTATCTTAGGCGAGGGAGGCAGCGGCGGCGCGCTGGCTCTGGCGGTATGTGACGAGCTCGCGATGCTCGAGAACTCGCTGTATTCGGTAATTTCCCCGAGAGGCGCGGCGTCTATCCTCTGGAAGGACGGCACCAAGGAGAAGGAAGCCTGCGAGGTGCTGAAGATAACAGCAGAGAACCTCACAGATTTCGGCGTGTGCGACAAGATAATCCCCGAGCCTGACGGCGGCGCTCACAACAGCAAGGAGATGACAGCCGACAATATCTACGAATATCTCGTAGACGCGGTTTATCGCCTGAAGAATGTCGATATCGACACATTGCTTGAGCAGCGTTATCACAAATTTAGAAAAATTGGTATGTTTGCCGAATAAGTTTGTGAAAAATAACGTGCAAAATTTGCCTTTTTGATATTGATTATTTTAGATTTATGCTTTATAATATTACATGAACTGTCACAGCACTATCGTGACAAATAATATGGAGGGTTTATACCATGGTTTTTGAAAAAGTAAAGAAGCTTATTTCCGAGCAGCTCGATGTCGAGGAAGATGCAATCAAGGAGACATCTTCTATCACAGACGATCTCGGCGCAGATTCTCTCGATGTTGTTGACCTCGTAATGAGCATTGAGGACGAGTTCGATGTAGAGATCCCCGAGGATCAGGTTGAGAACATCAAGACTGTCGGCGATATCGTTAAGTATATCGAGGACAATCAGTAATTCTGACAGAGTGCACCCCCGCGTCAAAACGTGGGGGTGCTTTTTGTTTATTATGACGAAATTGTTGCCGAAAGGCACAAATACATTTCCTTGTTGCTTAGCATTATAAAGTCGCTATTGTCAAAACCGCCAAAAAAGGTGGTTAGTTTTAATAAATCGGCGTGATGTTGTCGCTTTTTTCCTTGTTTTTCGTATAAAAATATGGTACAATATACATAAATAAAAATGGTGCAACTGCGTCTGAAGGGAGGCGAAAATATGCTTGAATATATTATAATAGCGGTTTTCGCTGCTGCCCTTATCGCAGCGACAGTATATATCCTGCGTATGCGTTCGTCTGTTGCACAAAACGGTGTAGACAGCCTTACAGGGCTCTATAACCGTGACCGCTTCCTGAAAGAGGGAGAGAAGTTCCTCAAGGACAGCTCTGCTGCGGGGAAGAATGTTGCGCTGGTGATATTCGACGTGGACGGCTTCGGTAAGATATCCACGCTGTTCGGAAATAGTGCTGCCGATGAGGTGGTAAAGACCTTTGCAGAGTGTGTTCAGTTGCTTTCTGACGGACGTTATCCCTGCGGCAGGACAGACACTGATGATATCGCTGTTTTCGTGAATTACAACACGACAGGCGAGATAGATCTTTTCATAAGAGCGTTCCGCGAGGAGCTGAATGAGGCGTTTACTGACACGGCGCTGCTGCGCCGTGCGGATTTCTTTGCCGGCGTAGTTATGTACGATGGCTGCGATGACGTGTATACGATGTACAGCAAGGCAAATCTTTGCCTTATGTCCAAGGAAGGCAGGGTGACCTACTTCACAAGCGACATGGAGCAGAGCCTTGTTGAGGACGAATTCATGCGCACCGAGATGCTTTCGGCGCTCGAAAAGGGCGAGTTTGAGCTGTACTATCAGCCGAAGATAAGCTTCAGAACAGGCGAGATAATGGGTGTGGAGGCGCTTATCCGCTGGCACCACCCGACAAAGGGCTTTGTTCCTCCTGCGGAATTCATTCCCCTTGCGGAAAAGACAGGAATAATCACAAAGATAGACGAGTGGGGTCTGCGCACTGCCTGCAGACAGTGCAAGCAGTGGATCGATGACGGTCTTCCTGCGGTAAAGATGTCTGTGAATATGTCGCAGGCGCAGTTCTATTGCACCGATGTTATCGCGACAGTGAGAGAAGTGTTGGAAGAAACAGGACTTCCGCCTGAGCTTCTTGAGATAGAAGTGACTGAGACCATGGCGATGAAGGATATCGAGCGCACCGTGAGAGTGCTTGGCGATATCCGCGGCATGGGTGTCAGCGTTTCTATGGATGACTTTGGCAGTGGCTATTCATCGCTCAGCTCACTCAAGACCATTCCGCTTGATATCCTGAAGATCGACCGCAGTCTTGTGTGTGATCTTGATGAAAACGAAGTTTCCAAGCAGATCACAGGAGCTATCGTGGATCTTGGAAAGGCTATGAAGCTTGTGATCCTTGCCGAGGGCGTTGAAACAAGCGAGCAGAACAGCTTCCTTACCGAGATTGGCTGCGATCTTGCGCAGGGCTATCTTTACTCAAAGCCTTGTCCGGCTTCCGAGATAACGGCTATGCTGATACTGCCGAACAAGCAGCTTAAGGCTAAGGCTCATATCTGATAAAAAGCCCCCGAAAATATCGG
>JAZNWG010000090.1:0-1884 GCA_045593225.1 Oscillospiraceae bacterium | reverse complement strand
GACATTGTGTATTCCGGGCACGTGGATAGTAAGTCTCTGCAGCTTTTCGCCCTTGTGTATAAGGTCAAATTCGGTGTGGAAATCACTCACTACCTCGATATTTTCGGCATAGAAATCGTTCTTTTCCGTCTTACCGAAGGTAATGACGCGAGCCTCGCTTCCGCTGTTTCGTACAGCCTCCATGGTATTCTCGTCATCGCCGTTTGCGATTATCATATCAGTTGTCTTTTTGCAGAACTTTGAGAAGCTCAGCTTCAGATTCTCCATGGTCTTGAAGTAATCCATGTGATCGCGGTCGATATTGAGTATCACCGAGATATCAGGGAACAGCTTCAGGAACGTATCCACGAACTCGCACGCCTCGCACACCATGTATTCACTCTCGCCTGCGCGTCCGCTGCCGCCGATGTTTTTCAGCTTGCCTCCTATCACCGCCGACATATCTATGCCTGCCGCAAGCAGGATAAGCGTAAGCATCGACGATGTGGTGGTCTTGCCGTGAGTTCCCGAAACGCAGAACGCCTTGCTGTACCAGCTTGTGACTAAGCCCAGCAGCTCGCTGCGTTCGATAGTCATGACGCCGCTTGCCTTTGCTGCGCAAAGCTCGGGATTGTCCGCCATGATAGCGGCTGTGTGGACGATAAGATCTGCGCCCTCTAAGTTCTTCGGGTCATGGCCGAGGAAAACGGGTATTCCCATCTTTCTCACCGCGTCAAGGGTAGCGGTCTCGTTGTTGTCCGAGCCTGTGAGATAATATCCCTGTGTATGCAGTATCTGCGCCAGCGGATACATTCCGCTGCCGCCTATTCCTATAAAATGAATATGCTTTTTGCCTGTAAGAAAATTTTCCACAATAAAGCTCCCTTTCAATTGCACTATAAAATAATATGCGCCTGTCTGAAATTATTATGAATAATACCATGCAGACTCTGCCAAAATAGTATTGTCAGAATTAAACCGTCTATGGAGGTACACATGGAGATAAGCGACATCAAGATCAGAAAAACTATGCAGGAGGGCAGGCTTCGCGCGGTGGTGTCTATTACTATCGACGACGCCATCGCAATTCACGACATAAAGCTCGTGCAGGGCGATGAACGCATGTTCGTCGCTATGCCCAGCAGACGCGAGGACAGCGGCGTATTCCGCGATATTATCCACCCCATTTCCGCGGACGTGCGCGAAAAGATCGAGGAGCAGATACTTGAAGCCTACAACGAATATATTCAGTGAGCTTTCAGCATTACTGTTTTCAGGATAGCAAGCTGGGTCTTTGCATCAGCTATCTCATTATTCATTATCATTTCTGCCGCTTTTTCAAGCGGTATTTTTTCTATATCGAGAAACTCGTCCTCGTCTAAGCTCTGCTCGCCGTAATGAAGGCCCTCTGCGAGGTACATGTGTATCACCTCGCCGCAATAAGCGGGAGTGGGGATCAGGCTGCCGAGATAGGTGTAATTGTCACAGGTGCAGCCTGTTTCCTCTTTCAGCTCGCGCAGACCGCAGTCGTGGTGGCTCTCGCCCCATTCAAGCTTGCCTGCGGGTATCTCAAGCATTATCTGATGATGCGGATAACGGTACTGCTTTACAAACAGCACGTTGCCGTTTTCATCAAGCGGCACTACGCACACGCCGCCGGGGTGCTTTATCACCTCGCGGGTCACGATATCGCCGTTTTCAAGCTCTGCCTTGTCAACAAACAGCTTTACAACACGTCCGTCAAATATCTGCTGACTTTCCAGTGTTTTTTCTTCAAGGTGCATCATTCTATCTCGCCTTTCTTCTTTTCTTCAAGCTCCTTCAGCACGTGATAAGCCTCGTCATGCTCAGTGATATGTGCCTTTCTTATCAGCGGCTCTACATTGAGAAAATCGTATTTGCCCA
>JAZNWG010000089.1:0-2018 GCA_045593225.1 Oscillospiraceae bacterium | reverse complement strand
AGAGCTGTTTTCGTTTTATTATCACTTTTTTGCTTCTTATTCGTTTCCTCAATAGTTTCGTTGATGATTTCGGTAATAGTATCGTTGATCGCCTCGTTGACCATTTGATTCGGGTTATCAACTATAAAGCTCTGACCGCAGTAATCGCATTTGATCTCAACGCTGCCAGCGTCTATATCTAGATTCGCGCCGCAGCTCGGACACTTAAAATGCCTGAGTTCCATTACTTCTCACCCATCAGGCGTACCATAACAGCCTTCTGAGCGTGCAGTCTGTTCTCAGCCTCGTCGAAGATCTCAGCTGCATGAGCCTCAAATACCTTGGCTGTGATCTCCTCCTCACGGTGAGCAGGCAGACAGTGCTGAACCATAGCATCGCTCTTTGCAACAGCCATAACAGCGTCATTGATCTGGTACTTGCCTTCAAATACAGCGCGGCGCTTTTCGGCTTCGCCCTCCTGACCCATGGAAGCCCATACGTCAGTAAACAGAACATCAGCGTCAGCTGCAGCCTCAAGCGGATCAGCAACAAGCTTGAAGTTAGGATACTGCTTTGCGAAGTCCAGCACCTTCTGATCGGGGTGGTAGCCCTCGGGGCAGGCGAGAGATACGTCCATGCCTACCTTGAGGCAGCCTACTGTCAGGGAGTTAGCCATGTTGTTGCCGTCGCCTATATAGCACATCTTCAGACCGTCAAGCTTACCCTTGTATTCACGAACCGTCTGCAGGTCAGCGAGTATCTGGCAGGGGTGGCAGAAGTCTGTCAGACCATTGATGATCGGGATATTACCGAATTCAGCGAGGTCTTCGACTTCTTTCTGCTCAAATGTACGGATCATGATACCGTTGATATAGCGGGAGAGAACACGGGCTGTGTCCTGTACAGGCTCACCACGACCGATCTTCAGGTCCTTGGAGGATAGGAACAGCGCATTACCGCCAAGCTGATACATACCTGCCTCAAAAGAAACACGTGTACGTGTGGAGGACTTTTGGAAGATCATACCAAGGGTCATGCCCTTTAAAAGGTGGTGGGGAATACCATGCTTCTGCTCGTATTTGAGCTGATCGGCAAGGTTTAAGATGTCAATGATCTCTTCTGTGCTGAGATCAAGCATTTTAAGTAAGTGATTCATTGGTATATATTTTCCTTTCTCAGTTATTTAGTAATTCTATAAGAATATCCAGACCTTTATCAATCTCCTCGTAAGAAATCGTCAGAGGAGGGAGCAGTCTTACCTTTGTCTTAGCTGTAAGCAGTAACAGCCCTTTATCAAGCGCAGCCTTTACGATGTCACCTGCGACCTTAGTTTTAAGCTGAATACCTATCATAAGTCCCATTCCGTCAACAGAAGCAACCTCGGGGCAGGAGAGCAGCTTTTCCTTGATATAAGCTCCCTTTTTCGCTACCTCGTCAAGGAATCCGTCGGAATTTACAGTATTAAGAACAGCTGCACCGCCGGCACAGGAGATTGGATTTCCGCCGAATGTAGAGCCGTGAGTGCCTGCTGTAAGTACATTTGCGCACTTATCACCTGCAAGACAAACGCCTATCGGAACGCCGCCCGCGAGACCCTTAGCGAGTGTTGTAAGGTCGGCTTTTTTTCCGTAGTTGTCGCCTGCAAGGAATTTACCCGTTCTGCCAACACCCGTCTGAACCTCGTCAGCAATGGTGAGAACGTCCTTCTCAGCGCACAGCTTGAATATCTCATCAACAAATTCAGGCTTAAGAGGCATTACACCACCCTCGCCCTGAATGTACTCGAACATTACTGCACAAACGGTATCGTCAAGCTTTGTTCTTAAGTCCTCGATGTTGTTTACCTCAACATATCTGAAGCCCTCAACGAAAGGGAAGAAGTAGTTGTGGAAAACGTCCTGGCCTGTAGCAGAAAGTGTGCACATCGTTCTGCCGTGGAAAGAGTTTACAAGTGTGATAATGTTATGGCGACCTTTGCCATACTTATCAAAGCTGTACTTTCTTGCAATCTTGATCGCGCACTCATTGGCTTCCGCACC
>JAZNWG010000088.1:0-4388 GCA_045593225.1 Oscillospiraceae bacterium | reverse complement strand
ATGGCTATGCAGAACCCCGAAAAGTCGCTCCCCGAGCTTATGGGCGAGGACTTCACCTACGCCGAGAGCGAGGAGGAGAAGGAGGACACTGCCGGCTTTGAGGATTTTGAATTGTAAATGATATTCGGGCGGACTTTGTTCGCCCGTACGTTTCCCCACAGGAAAGGAGCTGTTTATGAGCGTTTTCCATCGTCTTGCACCTTTTATACAAGACTACATCTACCGCAACAAATGGGAGGAATTGCGCCCTGTGCGGGTAAAGGCTGCGGAGGCGATATTCGATACCGACGAGAACCTGCTTTTAAGCTCGGGGACGGCTTCGGGCAAGACCGAGGCTGCATTCCTGCCTGTGCTGACGCATCTGTGGGAGAACCCGTCAAATTCGGTGGGAGTGCTGTATCTGTCGCCGCTGAAAGCGCTGATAAACGACCAGTTCGAGCGCCTTGAGGGACTTTTAGAGGAAGCGGATATCCCAGTCACGAAGTGGCACGGTGACGCGTCACAGGCGGCGAAAAAGCGTGTTTTAAAGCGCCCCGCAGGCGTTATCCAGACAACTCCCGAGTCGCTTGAAAGTATGCTCATGCGAAATTCAAGCGGCGCATATCGGCTGTTCTGCGACCTGCGCTTTGTCATAATAGACGAAGTGCATTATTTCATGGACAACGACCGTGGACTTCAGCTTCTGTCGCTGCTGGAAAGGCTCGCAAGGCTGATAGGCTTCCACCCTCGCCGCATAGGACTTTCCGCAACGCTGGGTGATACCGCAAATGCGGAAAAATGGCTGTGCACCGACTCGGGGCGCGGCTGTATAACTCCGAAGGTGGCTGAAAAAGGACGCTCGCTCAGGCTGTCGGTGAAGTTCTTCCCGATAAAGCAGAAGATACCTAATTCCGATAGTAAGGTATTGCTCGAAAACTACTACAACTACCTTTACGACAGCACCACAGGCAAGCGCTGCATACTCTTCTCGAACTCAAAGGGCGAGGTAGAGGAGAACATCGCGCACCTGCGCCGTATCGCGGAGCAGAGAAAGCGTGATGACTGCTATCTCGTGCACCATGCAAATATCTCCCCTGCCCTGCGCGAGTTTGCGGAGCAGCGCATGAAATCAAGCGAGCTGCCTGTATGTACAGGAGCAACGGTGACGCTGGAGCTCGGAATAGACCTCGGACATCTTGAAAGGATAGTGCAGACAGGCTGTCCGCTCACTGTTTCGGGGCTTGTGCAGCGACTTGGCAGAACAGGCAGACGCGGCGGCACCGCCGAAATGCGCTTTGCATTCCGCCACGACATGAGCCTGCCGCCGCAGGAGTTCTACAAGGAGGTCAACTGGGACTTCGTCTGCTGTATCGCAATGATACTTCTGTACACTCGCGAGCGGTGGATAGAGCCGATGTTCCTGCCGAAGCTCCCCTATTCGCTGCTGTATCATCAGACCATGAGCTACATGGCGTCTCAGGGCGAGGTAAAGCCTGCGGCGCTCGCGAAATATATCCTCACCCTCGGCGTTTTCAAGGAAGTTACAAAGGACGACTATCTCTGTCTGCTCAGACACATGCTCGAAAACGGACAGCTTGAAAAAAGCGAGGAGGGCGGCCTGCTTATCGGCTCAAAGGGTGAGGCTGCCGTAAATAACTACGAGTTTCTCGCAGTTTTCTCCGTGCCCGATGAGTTCAGTGTGCGCTGCAACGCCGAGGAGATAGGCACGGTGCAGAGCCCGTTCCCCGAGGGCGCGCAGTTCGCGCTTGCGGGACAGGCGTGGGAGGTAACAGAGCTTGATAAGGCTGAGCGCCGTATCTATGTTAAGCACATCGAGGGCATTTCCTCGAATATGTGGCAGGACAGCGGAAACGAATACGTCCACACGCGCGTTATGAAGATGATACGCGATGTGCTGCGCTCGGACGAGGAGTATAAATTCCTTGACGAGGCGGCGCTTGCAAGGCTGACTGAAATACGCAAGGCGTGCAGGAACGGCGGTCTCGCGGCAATGGGAAGTGTAGTTCCCGTCACCGAAACGCTGTACGCGGTGTTCCCTTTTATCGGCACGAGGGCAACTGCCGCACTGTGCTTTGCGCTGAGAGAGCGCGGCTTTGACGCCTCGGTCTACCTCTCGCGCTATATTCCTGTTTGCATAGAAGTGCGCACAGATATGGGTATTGAGGAGCTTTGCGCCGCGCTTGATGAGATAAAGCAAGGCGGTGCGGACAAGTACGGCTTCAGGATACCCGACAACTGCGAGATATCGGGAAAATACAACGACTATATCCCGCGCGAGCTGCTTAAAAAGCAGTATATCGAGGACTACCTCGATACAGAGGATATGCGGATAAACATGGAGGGCGGCGATGTGCCGCTGCTGAAATGACGACGTTGCGTTTTACTCTGAGCAGCGTATAAATCATCAGAGAGCAAAACGGCGAAAGCCTTGACTAATATTTTATGAGGTGCTATTATGGCAAGAGAATTTGTTGTTTCTGATTATGATATGAGACTGGGAAACGGCTGGCTTAGCCGCCACACTCCTTATGCTATCGGCGCAATTGAAAACGAGGATCTTATGATACGCGATGAGGCAGAGCGCGATATGTCCTGCTGCGAGGTCGCAAAAAGCGTAATAAATGCCGCGCTCGCGCCCGACCCCACGTCCTATGACCTGCGCAGAGCGGATATGTATATCAATGAGAACAACGGCATGGGCACGAATTTTGCTCTCCGCGCTGCACAGAATGGTATATTCCGCGAAATGCTGCCCGAGGACGGCAGTATCTCGGCCGACAGCGTAGAGGGCACCAGAATGCTCGCAGACCGTATCAGCGTTGACAACTCGCGCTATCCCATACGCGGTCAGGCTATCACACAGGAGAACTACCGCTATGTGCTGAATGATATCGCACTGCTCACAAGCATGGCTATGTCAGGCGAGGAATACACCCGTAATTTCGACCTGACAGCAGACGGCGTCCGGAAGCTTCCCACAGTCGGCTTTCTCGACAGAGATAACCAGCCTATAAATCTTGTGGCAGATGCAAATATCGTTGAAAAGCGCTATAACCCCGATATCGATTCGATACACCAGTTCGGTGACTCGCTGAAAAAGCCCAATTTTTTTGTCAGACTGCTGAAAAATGTGTTCAGCTCGTTCGGAAAAAAGGTGGACGATTACAACGCAGAGGTGCAGCGCCGTCATGACCTGCTTGAAACACTCAAAAAGGAATACACCGACGAGTACGACAGGAAGTCCGCAAACCTCGGAAAATGCAACGCAGCAGGCAAGCTGCTGGCTCAGGAGGTCGAAGCCGAAAAGGCAAGTGCAGCTCAGGCAAGCCGCGAGCGCACCAATGAAAAGGAGCTCATGCGCGAACAGGCGCTGGAAAACGGCAAGGAGATCGACACCACAGCCAAGACTACTGTCCCTGTACAGCTTGAAGAGCAGAAAGAGCTTACAAAGGAAGCTCCCGAGATGAACTGACATAGCAAAAAAGCTCCGCTGAAAGCGGAGCTTTTCGTTTGTTTATGGGCTTTTACAGCTTGACAAACAGCTATGGATTATAGTATAATTAAACATTGGAGTACAAGAATCTACAATACAAAAGAAAGGCACAGAATGGACGAGAAAGAAAGGCTCACCGAGGAGCTTGCAGAAGATACAACAGAGGCTGTCACCGAGTACGAGGGCATGTCAAAGGGCAAGGAGGCCTTTCTGAAGGCTCTGCCACTTATCATAACGCTTACCTGCGTGGGACTTTTCGCGCTGGGCGTGAAGTGGGTCGCAGGAATGTTCTACACGCCTGTTGACACGCTGCACGAAAAGAACGGTTTTCAGATAGTCCACTGCTATCAGAACCCCTCAAACACCTACTACATCTACGGAGAGGAATTCGTGTACAGCGAGGCTGATTACGAGAACGTTGCAAACGAGCATGAAAACGCGCATTTCGCGCACGTGCCGCTCACGTATTTCATACTGAACGAAAGCGAGCTTGATCTTGATAAAACAGCAGTAAAAATGCTGCACGAGGGCAACGGTGTGTATATCATGCAGTTCGGTGAGTTCGTGCTGTACAGGCTTGAGGGGCAGTACGGAGTGTTCGCGCCGCTGAGAAACTACGAGGAGAGCACCACCTCGCGCAAGAACGACCTGTATATAATCCGTCAGCTGCTCAAAAACGACCGCTATAAGCAGTTCGAGCTGCCCGAGGATATAAGTGAGGCGAAGTTCCTCGAAATGCTTGAAAAAATAGAGTGGTATCTTGATACGGAGTATGTAGAAGACCAGTGATCGCAAGCGATCACACGGCGAGTGCGCCGTTTCGCTGACGGAGCGTCAGCGATTTTGCTGCGCAAAACCACTATGCACGTCGTGGGTCTGCTCTTCGTTTTCGCTT
>JAZNWG010000087.1:0-4440 GCA_045593225.1 Oscillospiraceae bacterium | reverse complement strand
CCTTGTAACTATGACAGGTACATTTATAGATACTATCGTTATCTGCACCATGGCAGGCCTTACTATTCTCGTCTGCGGAAGCCACGAAAAGGGTCTGCAGGGTGTTCAGATAACCACCGACGCATTCCAGAACGGACTTTCATTCCTTCCGCCCGAGATACCTGCGTTTATTCTTATGGTATGCTTAGTATTCTTTGCGTTTACTACTATCCTCGGCTGGAATTACTATTCCGAGCGCTGCCTTGCTTACCTTGTAGGCGCAAAGCCGATATTTACAAAGATATTCCGTTGGGTATACATCGCAGCTATTGCAATTGGTCCTTACATGACTATTGAGGCTGTATGGACTATCGCGGACATCGTAAACTCTCTCATGGCGATACCTAATATGTTTGCGCTTATAATGCTTTCGGGCGTTACAGCAAAGGAAACGAAGGATTACGATAACAGACAGCGCAGCTTAAAGGCTGCTGAATAAAGGAGGAGCACCATGCCTTACATCAACACGAAATATTCCGCTTCTATTACACCCGAGCAGGAAATTGCAATAAAATCCGCGCTCGGCGAGGCTATCTCACTTGTCGGAAAGAGCGAGCAGTGGCTCATGCTCGGCTTTGAGCAGAATTGTTCCCTGTACTTCAGGGGCGAGAAGAGCGAGAAGATCGCTTTTGTCGAGGTAAGCCTGTTCGGAGGAGCGTCTTCTGCGGCTTACAGCAAGCTTACAGGTGAGATCTGCCGCATCTACGGCGAGGTGCTTGGCGTGACTGCTGATAAGATATATGTAAAGTATTCGGCCACAGACGACTGGGGCTGGAACGGACGCAATTTCTGATATAATAACCTAAAAGCTCTGTTTACTGCTTTGCGTGCATAAATTTCCCGAAACACTGAGTTTCGGGATTTTTTGCGTTTTCCTATTGATTTTTAATTGGCGATATGATATAATAGCAAATTGATAGTGAAAATCAAAATCAATTATGAGGAGGCAGTGACAGTGGATAAAGTAAGCTACAACACAAAGCAGCGCGACGAGATAGTGGAATTCTTCTCGCGACACAGAGAGGGCTGCTTCACCGCAAAGGAGCTGATACGCAGCGGTGAGATAACCGTCGGCGAGGCCACGGTCTACCGCACGCTGTCAAAGCTTGCAAATCAGGGCGTGCTTAAACGCTACACTGGCGACGGAGGCGGAGCGTCCTACCAGCTCAACGAGGGTGAGAGCTGCAACAGCCATTTCCATCTCAAATGCGAGGACTGCGGACAGCTTATCCACATGGACTGCGGTTTTATGGCGGACATGAAAAAGCATATAGAGAGCAGCCACAATTTCAGCGTAGACATCGGAAAGACGGTCATCTACGGACTTTGCGGCGAATGTGAGAACAAAAGAAGCGAGGAACAGAAATGAAAAAGATAATTGCGATGCTGACTACGGTGGCTGTCATGTGCGGCTTTGCAGGCTGCTCGGGCGCTGGTGACGACAGCGACAAGCTCAGCGTAGTAACTACTATATACCCTGCCTACGACTTTGCTCGTCAGGTATTCGGAGATACGGCGGAGGTAACGCTACTGCTGAAGCCGGGGATGGAGAGCCATGCCTACGACCCGTCCGCAAAGGACGCGCTGACGATCGCCGAGTGCGATCTGTTCATCTACAACGGCGGCGAGAGCGACCAGTGGGTGGTTGATATCCTTGAGGGTGCGCCCGAAGTTAAAACGCTGCGCATGATGGACATTGTTGAGCTTCACGAGGAGGAGATCGTTGAGGGTATGCAGCACGAGCATGACGAAAACTGCGACCACGAGCACGAGGCAGAGGAATACGACGAGCATATCTGGACATCTCCCGAAAACGCAAGAAAGATAGTGGAGGTCATATCGCACGCTGCCTGTTCGATATCTCCCGAAAATGCGTCGCAGTATGTTCAATCTGCTACCGAATATATATCCGATATTGCGTATCTTCACCTTAGCTTTACCGAGCTTCTGGAGAACGAACAGCGTTCTTTTGTGTTCGGTGACCGCTTTCCGTTGCTGTATTTCTTCGAGGAGTACGACCTTAATTATTATGCGGCATTCCCGGGCTGCGGCAGCAACACCGAGCCGTCCATCAAGACCATTACATTCCTCAGCGACAAGCTCAAAGGCGAGGACGTTATCCCTGCCGTGTTCTGTATCGAGCTTTCCAACCGCGAGATAGCGCAGACACTTGCGGACGAGGCAGGGGTTGAGGTATTTGAATTCCACGCCTGCCACAACATAACTGCAGACGATTTTGAGGCAGGGGAGACCTATGTTTCGCTTACGAGGTGAAATTACGATACTTTAAAAGAAATACTTTCGTGAGGACATAATGGCACTTTTAAAGACTAACGAGATAACGCTGTCATACGAGAATATGACGGTTATAGACAAGATGAGCTTTGAGGTAAACGCGGGCGATTATCTTTGCATCGTCGGCGAGAACGGCAGCGGCAAAAGCACGCTGATAAAGGCTCTGTTATCGCTGAAAAAGCCGTCTGGCGGCAGCATTGAGTTCGGAGACGGACTGCGCCGAAACGAGATAGGCTATCTTCCGCAGCAGACCAGCGCGCAGAAGGACTTTCCCGCAAACGTCGGCGAGGTAGTTATATCGGGCTGCCTTAATCAGAAGGGTCTGCGTCCGTTTTATTCCGCAAAGGACAAGGCGCTCGCTATGGAAAACATGATGAAGCTCGGTATCTGGAAGCTGAAAAAGCGCTCCTACCGCGAGCTTTCGGGCGGTCAGCAGCAGCGTGTGCTGCTGGCGAGGGCGCTGTGCGCGACAAAGAAGCTGCTGCTTCTTGACGAGCCTGTTTCGGGGCTTGACCCCATGGTTACAGCCGAGCTTTACGGCATTATATCTGGTATCAACAAAAGCGGAGTTACCGTTATCATGGTGACTCACGACATAGCTGCGGCTATGCAGTACGCCAGCCATATCCTCTGCCTGCGCTCGGGCAGCTGGTTTTTCGGCACAAAGCAGGAGTTTGCCGAGAGCGAGGCTTCCGCATTCATGAGAGGCGGTGAGCAGAAATGATAGAGATGTTTTCCGCAATGGCGAGGTTTCCTGCGATAACCTATATGCTGATAGTGGGCGTTCTGGTGAGCCTATGTGCAGCGCTGCTCGGCGTTTCGCTGGTGCTGAAGCGCTACTCTATGATAGGCGACGGACTGTCACACGTCGGCTTCGGAGCGCTTGCGATAGCTTCGGCAATGAACATTGCGCCGACGGCGGCTGCGATTCCTGTGGTAGTCGTAGCGGCGTTTATTCTCCTGCGCCTTTCCGACAACGGCAAGATAAAGGGCGACGCAGCGATAGCAATGCTCTCTACGGGTGCGCTTGCGATAGGCGTTATGGCAAACTCGCTGTCGGGTGCGAATATAGACCTTGAAAGCTACCTTTTCGGCACGATAGTTTCAGTCAACGCTGACGACGCACTGATAAGCATTATCCTCGCGGCTGTGGTGCTGACGGTGTTCGTGCTGTTCTATACGCGAATTTTGGCTGTGACCTTTGACGAGAGCTTCGCCAGGGCTACAGGCACCAACGCAGGCGCATATAATCTGCTGATAGCGCTGCTGACCGCGGTGACTATCGTAGTCGGCATGAAGCTGCTGGGCAGTATGCTGATATCCAGTCTTATAATCTTCCCGTCGCTGTGCGCGATGAGGGTGTTCAAGAGCTTCCGCTCGGTGACGATATGCTCGGCTGTGATATCCGTTGCGAGCGTTGTCGCGGGCATGAGCATCTCGTTCTCGTTTGAAGCGCCCTGCGGCGCAAGCATAGTCTGCGTGAACCTCGTTATCTTCGCGCTGTTCTTCGTGGCAGGGAAGATACGGCAGAGGAACAGGAAAGGATAAAATTATGCTTAACTGGATAAAAGCGCACAAGTTCAGTATTATCTATTTCGTTTCGTTTTTCCTCTATCCTTTTATACCTTTGCTGATTTATCCGTTGGGAGACTATGGTGCGGTGGCAGTAGCGTTGCTGATATTCCTGTTTCAGCTTGCTTACATAATATGGCTGCGCCGCAAGGAAAACGTAAGCCTGGGGCGAAGTATAGCGCGGTTTTTCCTGTATCTGCTTGCTATGCCGAATGTGTGGTTTGCGTGGTATTATATTGATATTTTTAATAACGGTTATACTTACTGGTCTCTTTTCAACTATGTTGGTGATACATATTACGGCTTTGAGGCATGGGAAAAAAGCATCTTTGAGCGAAGCGTTTTTGGTTTGTTTTTTATTGTGTTTGCGGTGTATCTCGCGCTGTACTTTGTGATAAGCGCTGCGATACGCAGGTCGCAGGCGAAAAAATGAAGTAAATAATAAAGCTCCGATACGTGTTTATCGGAGCTTTTACTGTTCTATTTCCAATTCCTCGGAGCTGAAGATGTCATCATCAAGAAATTCAGTCAGGG
>JAZNWG010000086.1:0-16827 GCA_045593225.1 Oscillospiraceae bacterium | reverse complement strand
CATTTACCGCTGCTGAACAGCGAGCAGGCATCGAAAGAAGGAAGCTTTGTGACGCTTGTCACATTATCGAAGGTTATGTACACCTTATCGGCGTTGAAGCTGCTGACTCCGTACTCGCCGTCAAGGTCGCTGTGATACTGGACGGAGGTAGTAACATTAAAGGAAGCCTTATAATCGAAATGCAGCTTAATGTAGCTCTTGCCGCCTGAGTTGCCTATCTCCTTTACAACAAGTGCATTCTCGCCGAGACCTGTGTCGTAGAAGGTCTTTACGTCCTCCACAGCAAAACGCTTACCCGAGGTCGTTGTGATATAGCCGCCCGACTCGCTCTTTACATAATCAAGCGTGCCTGCGGGAAGCTGACAGAATGCGGGAGAGGGTATGGCACCTGTGGTCATACCGTCATATACGTTGGTGTAATTCTCAAGCACCTTGATGTACTGGATAGTTTCTGTGTCAGATACGATAGGAGCCATAGTTCCGACTACCTCGCCTGTACCGACAGCGCTCTGATCCTCGAGGATATCGACAACGATGTCCTTTACAGGCTCGGGTTTTGCTTCAATAGTAACCGCGCCGCCTGTCATGTACTCGTCATAGCCGCTGTAAGATGCATAGTAGGATATCTCGCCGAGGTACTGCTCCTGTCCGATAAGGCCTGCGGGCGCTGTGTAATAGCCGACGAACTTCGCATAGGAGGAGTTTGCGTCAAGCTCCTCGGAGCTGCCCTCCTTTTCCTTCAGATTTATCACCTGACCACCGATAGAAGCGCTTACGTTCGCGCCGCTGTAAGCAACCGCTACAAGCGCAATCTGCGTGCCGCCGTCAACGATGATATCGGAGGTCTGCTCGATAGATGTCATAACGTCTATCCTGCGCTCAATGGAATAATCGTACTGCTTACCCTTATGCTCGATGGTGAAGCTGTTCCAGCCGACTTCGAGAGGCTCGTTGAAATAGAAGTTTCCTGCCTCGTTCAGCTTTATCTTGCTTCCATCAAAGTAGACATCGAAATTCTCGTCAAATGTACCCATGAACTTCACGGAAGCGTCATAGGTAACGAAGCTGAGCGATGTCGGGGATATCATTTCGAGATTTTCAAAGATGGTCTCGGTATTTATCTGCTCGGAGAAATACTTCATAAGCGTATCGGTAGTACCGAGGGGATTTTCCTTCAGTGACTGATAGGAATTGAACACGCTGCCGCCGATGTTCTCATAATCCTCAAGCACTGTAAGCTGGCGCAGAAGCTGATCCTCGTACCAGTTGCTCCTGCCGATGCGCTCGTTGAGATGCAGGACATAGGTCTTGGCTCCGTTTGCTTCACACAGGTCATACCACCATTTTACTACGGAATCGAAATTCAGTGCGTAGTCAGAGGTAGAGCCGTAGGTCTTTACCAGCACGAAATCCGCGTACTGCTTTTCAACGTACTTTTTCGTATCGGAATAACCGTCATAAAGTGCCTGTACTGTATCCTCGGTGGGTGAGCCGAGCTCGTTCGTGCTGGCGTTTGCCCACATATCATTTATCATAAGTCCGACAGCAACCGTATTATTGGTACGACGTATGACCTCAGAAAGGCTGCGGATTATGTACTCATTGGTCTCATAAAGCCAGTTCTCATAGCCTATGCCCGAGCCGCTTTCCATGTACTCGGCATACATAGCGCCGCTGTCCTGCATGTAGTAATTCGTCAGAATTATACCGTCACAGGCATATTTCATAGCGAATTTATGTACTGCCGCCGAAAAGCCGTTCTTTATGCTTATTCCCTGCTCGGCGAGGTTTTCGATAAGCTCGTTTACGTCCAGTACTACAAAAACAGACATTCCCGCGCCACGGAAGCGGTCAATAGCGCTTCCGAGCACGCTTGTGCCGGAATTAAGCTCAAGATCGTAATAGCTTACTTCCTCGTAGTCTGTGTTTATCAGCACGGTGTTCATTCCGTACTCGCTTATCTGCGTATAAAGCTCGTCAAGGTCAGCCGCGAGCGTGCTGTCCGAGGTATCCTCAACACAGAAATCAAGTCCCGGAGTAAGTGTTACCGCCCTCATTCCGCTGCGAAGATATACCTTATTTTCGCGCTCGGCGGGAAGCTCCGTCTCCTGTTGAGTGGCTTCCTGCGGCTGCTCCGCAGGCTCTGCATAGGCGGTCACCGCGCCGAGGCCAATACTCAACGCAAGCGCCGCACAAAGCAGCTTTCTTATCATCTTTTTCATCATTTTCCCCATTTACTGTTTTTTAATCTAATATCTCTGTAAATCCGTTTATCTCAGCCCAGACCTGCTCTGCAACAGCGTCATCGGCACCGAATATGCTCTTGTAGCTATAAAGCGAGATTCCGCCGTAGCTTGCGCACTCCATTGCAAGCTCAAGCTGTCTTGCAAGTATCGTGTCGTCATTTACCCACTCGTATTTGCCCTCGCCTGCCCAGACATCCTCTGCGCCTATCTTGTATGCCGCCAGTCCTACGACAAGAGGTATCTCTCCGTCAGACGCAAGCTCGTCCCAGCGCTCAAGGCAGGTGATATAGGGCTGTGTGGAATTTTCAAAGCCGTAATATATCTGCGGCACGATGTAATCAACATAGCCTGCCTCGGTACACCAGCGCTCAACATCTGCGAAAACGTGGTTGTAATTGTTCTCTATACTTCCCTGACAGCTTACACTGAACAGTGCTGTGGGATTGGTATCCTTCACCGCGTCATAGATAGCCTCCACAAGCTCGCTGCTGTTGTCAAGGCGGAACTGCGAAAGGCTTGTATAGCTGCTGTCAAGATATGCCGCTTCATCAAACCAGACCTCGGTCGTTGGATAGAAATAGTCGTCGATATGAAGTCCGTCTACATCATACTTTGCAACTATCTCGGCTGCGCCGTCTGCGACGAACTCTATTACCTCGTCATACGCAGGGTTCAAATAATAATATCCGCTTACTTCGACGATGTACTCGCCGTTTGTACTGCTGCTGTCGTACCAGTCGTATACCGTATAATCACCGTAGCTGCCGATATCCGACACACTGCACATTCTCAGCGGATTTATCCATGCCTGCACCGAAAGGTCGCGGTCGTGAGCCTCCTCGATGATTATCTCGAAGGGGTCGTAGCCGGGCGACTTGTCAAGCGTTCCCGACGCGTATTTTGACCACGGGAACAGCTCTGATTCATAATAAGCGTCACCATGCGAGCGCGCGTGTACGTACACTGTATTCAACCCGATATCCACGCAGTTGTCGAAGGCTTCACCGATGTTCTCACGGAACTGAGCCTCGGTCTTGCCCTGCATGAGTGTGAGATATTCGAGGTAGGATATCCATACTCCTTTGATAACGCCGTAATTGTCGGCATCGTAATCATTCGTGCCAAAGTCGGTCGGAAGCTCGACAGGCTCGTCCTCGGGTGCGGACGAAGCAGGCGTTGTAGTTGTCTCCTCGGGGACGGTTGTCTCCTCGGGTGCCGTTGTATCTTCAGGAACGGTCGTTTCATCGGGGACTGAAGGCTCGCTCTCGGGCGGGGCGTCGCTTTCAGTCGTTGTAGCTGATGTTGTAGTCTGCGTTATGGAAGGCTCTGTGTCATCGGGGATAATTATCTCATCGGGGATCACTATCTCATCAGGAGTATTTTCCGTAGTTGTCTTTGTGGAAGCGTTAGTGCTCTCCGTTGTTTCGGGAGCAGCGGACTCAGTAGTATCGGGAGCCTCAACCGAAGGCACAGTATCCTCCGACGAAGCTGTTGTTGTGTTGTTGATGTCAACTGTATTTATACTGTCTGTCTGCTCCGACTGATTGCCCGAGCAGCCCGAAAGCAGCGTAGCGGCAAGCAGTACGCACAGAACGCTTTTTGATCTTTTATTCATATTTTCCCCCTTGCCTTTACGGCAAAACTATATTTTTACATACCTGTGGTATTATATATACTTATAGTTATACTTATTATAACAAATGTTCATCTGATAGTCAATACAAAAATAGTCAAAAACGGCACAAATATTGAAATTTATAGACATTTTTATATCATCTTACATTTTATATGACGGTGATATATACCAATAATTACAATTATTCAAGAAATAATGACTTTTTTTACAAAAACCCTTGACATTGACAGGCTTTTATTCTAAACTATAAAATAGCGTGTTCTGTTCCTTTGGGAAGCGACGCATTTTAAAAACAGGAAGGATTTTGTCATAATGGAGAACATTATCAGTCTGAGAAATATCGTTGTCGAATTTGACGGCGAACAGATCCTCAAGAACATCGACCTTGACATTAAGGACAAGGAATTCGTGACGCTGCTCGGTCCGTCCGGCTGCGGTAAAACAACCACACTGCGTATTATCGGCGGCTTTCTTACTCCGAACAGCGGCGATGTTATGCTTGAAGGCAAGCGTATCAATGACCTGCCTCCACACAAGCGTGACGTAAACACCGTTTTCCAGCGCTATGCGCTCTTCCCTCACCTCAATGTATATGACAATATCGCATTCGGTCTGCGCATAAAGAAGATCCCCGAAAAAGAGATACTTAAGCGCGTAGGCGAGATGCTGGAGCTTGTAAACCTGCGTGGCTACGAAAAGCGTACTGTAAACCGTCTTTCGGGTGGTCAGCAGCAGCGTGTTGCTATCGCAAGAGCACTTGTAAACCGTCCTAAGATACTGCTTCTGGACGAGCCTCTCGGAGCGCTTGACCTGAAGCTGCGCAAGGAGATGCAGATAGAGCTCAGAAAGATCCAGCAGGCACTGGAGCTTACATTCGTATATGTAACACACGATCAGGAAGAGGCTCTTACAATGAGCGATACCGTTGTTGTAATGAACAACGGTCATATCCAGCAGATCGGATCTCCCACCGATATCTACAACGAGCCTGTTAATGCTTTCGTTGCGGACTTCATCGGCGAGAGTAATATCCTTAATGGCTGTATGCCGCGCGACTGCCTCGTAGAATTCTGCGGAAAGCAGTTCCAGTGCGTGGACAAGGGCTTCTCCCCCAACGAGACTATCGACGTCGTTATCCGTCCCGAGGACATCAAGGTAATTCCCGCGGCTGATGCTAAGCTCACAGGTATCGTTGAGTCCGTTGTTTTCAAGGGCGTGCACTACGAGATGATCGTTGACGGCGTTGATCATAAGTGGATGATACAGTCCACAAAGGCAGAGGAGGTCGGCAGCATGATCGGCATGACCTTTGATCCCTATGATATCCATATCATGAAAAAGGCAAAGGAGGAGAACTGAAATTGAGAAAGCTCCGCTTTTTTGCCACCCCTTATCTTGTATGGATGGTCGTATTTATCGTTGTTCCGCTGCTGATGGTAGCGTACTTCGCGTTCACCGATCAGGAGGGCAATTTCACGCTTGAAAACGTTGCAAACGCAGGTCAGTATACAAGCATTTTCGTGCGCTCTATCTGGCTTGCTATAATCGCTACTGTTGTATGCCTTGTTATCGCGTATCCGCTGGCGTTCCTGCTGTCACGCATGAAAAAGCACCATCAGGGCACTATGCTTATGATCGTTATGCTCCCGATGTGGATGAACTTCCTGCTGCGTACACGAGCATGGGTGACGCTTCTCGGCAACACCGGCGTTATCAACTCCATTCTCGGCTGGTTCGGTCTTGAGCCCATCAAGATGCTCAACACAGAGGGTGCTGTCGTACTCGGCATGGTGTACAACTACCTGCCCTACATGATACTTCCACTTTACTCCGTAATGGTAAAGATCGACAAGTCCGTACTTGAGGCTGCGGCTGATCTGGGCTGCAACTCCATGAAGACACTTTTCAAAGTAGTCGTTCCGCTCAGCGTTCCCGGTATCATGTCGGGTATCACAATGGTATTCGTTCCTGCTATCAGTACGTTCATCATCTCCAGAATGCTCGGCGGCGGCTCCAATCTGCTTATCGGTGACCTTATCGAAATGCAGTTCCTCGGAAATGCGTATAACCCACAGCTTGGCGCGGCGATATCGCTGGTGCTTATGGTCATAATACTACTTATCATGACGATAATGAACCAGTTCGATCCCGACGATCAGGTGCTTATTTAAGGAGGTGCGGCAGTGAAAAAATTAGGAAAGATATATATTACTCTCGTGCTGCTGTTCCTGTATGTGCCGATCTTCGTGCTTATAGTGTTCTCCTTCAATGAGTCCAAGAGTACGGCTTTTACAGGCTTCACCTTTGAATGGTATGAGAAGCTGTTCAGAAATGACATCATCATTTCCTCGCTGATAAATACAGTTATCATCGCTGTTGCGGCAAGCATTCTTTCGACTATACTCGGTACCTTTGCGGCTATCGGTATCCACTCCATGAAAAAGGTCCCCAAGGCTGTTGTAATGAACGTTACAAATATGCCTGTAATAAACCCCGAGATCGTAACGGGTGTTTCGCTGATGCTGCTGTTCGTGTTCTTTGCAGCACGTATGAACCTTGAATTTGGCTTCTGGACGCTGCTTATCGCGCATATCACCTTCAACGTTCCCTATATCATTCTGAACGTTATGCCGAAGCTGCGCCAGATGGACCCCAACCTCTTTGAGGCGGCGCAGGATCTTGGATGTAGCCCTGTTACTGCGTTCCGCAAGGTAATTCTTCCCGAGATCATGCCCGGCGTTATCAGCGGATTTCTTATGGCGTTCACCTACTCGCTGGACGATTTTGTAATCAGCTACTTCACCTGCGGTCCTACCTCGCAGACCCTGCCCATCACTATCTACTCGATGGTGCGCAGAAAGGTCTCTCCCGAGATAAACGCGCTGTCAACTATCCTCTTTGTTGTGGTAGTCGTAGTGCTTATCGTGAAGAATATCCTTGAAAACCGCAAGTACAGAAACACAGCTTCGGGAAAGGCGGACTATTGATATGAAAATTAGAAAGTTTTTTCAAGCTGCCTCTGCCCTGCTGCTGACTGCAAGCCTGCTGTGCGCGTGCGGTGACGGCTCTGCGGCTGACGGCGAGAGCGTTGAAACAGGTGAGGCTGAGGAGATCGAAGCACAGACCCTCACTGTTGAGGATATGGAGTACTACACCCGCTTCAAGGACGATGGTCTTTCGATCAACGACTACAACTGGGGTGAATACATCTCCACAGGCGCTGACGAGGGTACACTTGATGTAAACACGGAATTCACAAAGCTTACGGGTATTCAGGTTAACTACACCACCTACCCCTCAAACGAGGATCTTTACTCAAAGCTTAAAAACGGTGGTGCAAGCTACGATGTTATCATTCCCTCTGACTATATGATCTCGAAGATGATAAACGAGGAGATGATACAGCCGATAGATCTTGAAAATATCCCGAATTTCAAGTACATCATGGATAATTTCAAGAACCCTGCTTACGATCCCGAAAACGCCTACTCTGTTCCCTACACATGGGGTACGGTAGGTATCATCTACAACACGACTCAGGTGGGCGTTCCCGAGGAGGAGATCGACTGGGATATCCTGTGGGACGAGACTTACGCGGATCAGATACTGATGTTTGATAATCCCCGCGACGCATTCGCTATTGCAGAGATAATGGAGGGCTACTCCCTCAATACAGAGGACTCTGATGAGCTTATAATCGCAGCTGAGCGTCTGAAGGAGCAGAAGAGCGTTGTTCAGGCCTACGTTATGGACGAGATCTTCGATAAGATGGCGAGCGGTGACGCATGGCTTGCGCCTTACTACGCAGGCGACGCGCTGACTATCCTTGAAGAGAACGAGGACCTTGCTTTCGTTGTTCCGAAGAGCGGCACTAACCTCTTTGTTGACGCGATGTGCATTCCCGTCGGCGCAAAGCAGAAGGAAGCTGCTGAGATGTACATCAACTTCATGTGCGAGCCTGATATAGCATTCGCGAATATCGACTATATCTGCTACTCCACACCGCATTCCGCGGCATTCGATATGCTGGACGAGGAGACACAGACTGATCCTGTTTCCTACCCTGATAACGAATATCTTGAAGCAAACACCACTGTATTCGTAAATCTCTCTGACGAAGCAAATGCGCAGATGCAGAAGCTGTGGACGGAGATGAAATCCGCGCAGGCTGAAAACACCAACCAGTGGATAGTTCCTACCTTCCTTGCGCTTTGTATTGCGGCGACTATCGGAATACTGATAAGACGTCATATAAAGAACAAAAAAGATATTTTCTAAACGAAAAGCCCGGACTCCGGGCTTTTTTTGTTACAAAAACGGCTTTTCGTTGTATAAACCAGTAAAAGAAAATATTTACAGAAAGGTTCGTATAGCATGAAATACATAGAAATCGATTCTATTGATCAGATGCTCGGTGTTGCATCACAGCTTGCCATCAATTCAAAAACATTCAACTTTGACAAGGAGCTTGACTTAGTTAACAGCTCCTGTAACGATTATACACGAAGGCTCAGCGTTTTGCAGAGCAGTGCGGAAAACCTTGTAGATCCGAAAAGTGTTGCTTCGGAGATGTCTTCGAGCGAAAGCGCAGTTGAGAAGATGCAGGAATGCTCTGTGAGATATATGCTGACAGAGCTATCAAATCAGCTTGCCAAACCCGATGGTCTGAACGGTATCCGTTTTGTGTTGTCAGAAGAGATCTATGATAAGATCAATGATCTCGTGGCAAGCGCCTATGGTGACATGACTCAAGCAACTCTGGAAGCCGAAACAGCACTCGATCTTCTTAACCAGCATGTAAACAACCAGAGCGAGTACGCCTACAACAAGGCGTCCGCGACTGTAAATTTCAACACATCTGCTGGTATTACCAAGAAAAACTACGAGAAATGCCTTGACAACCCCACACCTGAACAGAGGGAATGGGCAGTAGCCACAGTGAACGATATGATGCGCGGTTTTTACGGCGAAGACTTCTATAACCGTCTTATCGGCGAATTCGTTGATCTTACTGAAGCGCTCAAAGTAAACGGAGTTCCTGCAAAAACCGCTTACAACACTCAGGACTACTCTATTGTCTGCTGCAAATTCCTCAAGGACATGATCGGCAAGCAGCAGGAGCTGCATATCAACCCCATGGTAAAGGACTCGAAGGGTCAGTATCAGCCTACTAAGCAGACCTGCGCCATCGAATCGAAGGAAAAAGATATTCCCTGGTGGAAAAAGCTTTTCAACAAGATCGCAGACAAATTCAAGAGCAAGGAATCCAACAAGAAGATGTCCTTCAATGATCTTGCAAACGAACAGAGCGCCTCTGAGATCACAAGTCTTGATACAAGCATCAAGGAATACACCGACAAGGTAAAGCCATTTCTTGAAGCTTCCGAGAAGCATAACGAAGTCATAAGAAATATCGACTTGTATGCTATCGGACCTTACACCAACAATGAACCCAATGAATTCTTCAGATCTAACAAAGGCATCATCGGCTCAATGGACAGAGCCCCCTCCCGTGCTTCGCTTATCATTGCAAACATGATCAATGACGGATATTCCTATGAAGATCTGCTGGAGCCAACCGAAGAAACAAAAGAACATCTCAAAGAAGTCGGCAAGCGCTTTATGGATACTATGATCGTGCCTCGTGAGAGTCTTTACGCATCGATCAATGTCCCTGAATTTGACTCAAAAACTCCCGAGGAACAACAGGCGATCTTAAACTCCACGGAATTCAAGGAAGAATACAACCGCATTGTCCAGTCCAAGATAGAAGCTTCTGTTGGTTTCTTTAATGATGCTAAAGAAGGTCTTGCAAAGCTGGAAGCTACTGTTGAAAATGTTGATACCAAGGATATCAATGAATTGTCCTCACAAAAATTCTTTAAGCTTCATACTGCGGGAATAATACGTCTTGATATCAAACAGGACACTGCCAGAATAAAGCTTTCTGCTTTTGACGATATCAAAGCTTTTGTTATTCAATCAGATCAGCTCGACAGATATAACAATATCATAAATCTTCACAAGAGTATGGTAGATCCGATGGTAACCAATGCTCTCAACAACAGCAAGGGCAAATTCGCCTCAGGAATCGCAGGTATCCTGAACAACAAGATAATGCTTCAATTCCCTGAAATAAGCGCGGGCAAGGATAAATTGATAGTAGATGCAGAGATGATGAATGCGTCATCAATGCTGTCCTACGAAATAGAAAACGATCCCGAGAAGCTGAAATATGTTACCGATCTTGCTTCGGGCGCTATTCCCCTGCCCGAGAACCTTATCAAGGATAACGGAGGAATGTTTGAATACAACATACAGGAATGCCTTGATCAGCACAAACAGCTTCAGGTCGGCAAGAGTATCGCTCCTCCCACAAAGTCGATCTCAAAATAAGATTTAGTTTCAGCTGCAAAGATCATGAATCACACGAAAAAACCGAGATGTCATTACATCTCGGTTTTGTTTTATTTCAGTATCTCATCAGGAACGATGTCTGCCATGCGCTTGTAGCCCAGCTTGCTGGGGTGGAGGTGGTCACCACTATCGTATATCGGCAGGAAACGCTCGGGGTGGTCGGGGTCGCAGACCGCCTTATCAAAGTCAATGCAGCCGTCTATCAGATCGGTCGTCCTTATCCACTCGTTGAACGCAGAACGGATCTCCTCGCGGAAGGGGGCGTAGGTGCGCCAGCCCTCGATCGGGAGCAGTGTACCTACATACACCTTGTAGCCATACCCGCGAGCCTTCTCTATATAGAACTTCATACAGTCGATAAGCTCCTCTACAGTCGGCAGATCGCTCATCGGGCGGAAGGGGTTTACCTCCTTGCCTACAGGGTGGATTATATCGTTTATGCCATGCTGGATAATAACTGTATCTGCGCCGTCTGTGGGGACCTCGTGATCGAAGCGCTTGCTGCCCATAAGGCCGTAGCTCTCATAGGTGATACAGCTGTACTCGCGCAGCATTCTCGTGCCGCTTGCCGCTCTGCGGATAATGGCGGTATTCAGCTTGTCCTCACGATTGCAGCGCAGCGTAAGATACTCAGGCCAGTCCTGCGCTGTGATAGAGTCGCCGTAGCAGACTACTGTGCGGTTCTCGGAAGCTGTAAGCAACGAAACATTGCTTAAGAAATAGATTATATTGGTGCTTCTCGCGATATCCTGCGATATCTGGTCCACCTCAGTCTGATCGCCTATCGCGTAAATACCCTCGGTAAGCGGACCGCTGGTATAGACAGCGGAGCGAAGCTGTGTGAAGTCCTCGAAATAGAAGCTTACCACGATAAGGCTCTGAGGGTACACCTCGCACTGAAGCTCATCAGAAACGGCGTTCTGCTCGGCTTCAATTACGACCTCGCGCTTACCGCCGAATGTCACGGGATAAAACTTTCCATTGACATTTACCGTCACCTTATCGAACTTCACAGCCTCTGTGCCGCAATAGTTATCGAAAGTAAGGCGAAGCGCCTTTCCTCCGAACTGCGAATAGATCGGGTATCGGATAGTAAGGTTTTTGTTGTAGCTCTCGGGGCGGTTCTCGCCTATCGAAATGGCGTTGCCCCATACACTTGCCCAATGCATGGAAGTGCTCATCTTATCATTCCTTTGTTCTTTTATCTTTAAACTATGCCTCTGCGCTCAGCCTCTGCGACAAGCTTCGGCTGTATCTCAGGGTAGGTCTGCATAGGCGGGTGGTCGTCAAGGAAATATACCTTTTCGATCTCGTTTGTGGGCTTATTACCCATCTCAGTTATCTTCGCATAATACAGCATACCATAGGTAGCTTCTCCGTTATCCTCTACCGAATATGCGCAAACAGGTGTAAGCTTATAGCTCTTTGCTCCTGTTTCCTCAAACAGCTCGCGGCGAGCAGCTTCCTCAATAGTTTCGCCCGCCTCTCTGTGACCGCCTGGTATCTCGTAAGTAAGGCGCTCTCTGTGCTTGCAATAAACCCATCTTCCCTCGTATTTCGCTATGATGACAGCGAATTTCAAAAGCTCATCATTTACGCTTTCGTGAAAGCTTACCTGCATTGCTAAGTCCTCCGTTTTATTTATGGCTATCATATAGTACCCTTGCGCTTAGCCTCGTCAACAAGACGCGGGTGCAGCTGAGGATAGGTCTGCTGTGCGGGGTGCTCGTCAAGATAACAGATCCTTGCTATCTCATTGGCGGGCTTGGGGCCTATGGTGATAATATCGGAGAAATACAGCATTCCGTATTTCTTACCGTTTGCCTCAGTCTCATAAACGCCGACAGGGATCAGCTCAAAATTCTTGGCACCTGTCTGCTCATAGAGCGCGCGACGAGCTGTTTCCTCGATAGTTTCGCCCTTTCCTCTGACTGCACTCGGCAGCTCATAGGTGGTACGCTCTCTGTGCTTGCAGTACACCCACTTGCCCTTATACTTTGTTATGATAACTACATTCTTGATATCTGAATCCAGAACGTCATTGATATTTATAAGCATTTTCTGCCTCCGTCTTGATTTTATCTCCACTTCATGGATATGTCGAATGCCTGCACGCTGTGTGTAAGTGCGCCAAGCGAGATTATATCAATGCCTGTCTTTGCGACCTCGGCAATGTTATCAAGTGTGATGTTGCCGCTTGCTTCGAGCTTGGCTCTGCCATCAACGAGCTTTACTGCCTCTGCCATAGTTTCGCAGCTCATGTTGTCAAGCATGATGACGTTGACTTTGCAGGCTACTGCCTCTCTTACCTCGTCAAGAGTGCGTGTCTCGACCTCGATCTGGAGCATATGGCCTGCCTTCTTGCGAAGCTCTGTTACCGCAGCGGTGATGCCGCCGTAGGCGTCAATGTGGTTGTCCTTCAGCATCGCGGCGTCTGTGAGGTTGTAGCGATGGTTTCTGCCGCCGCCAGCAAGAACGGAATATTTCTGCAGTGCGCGAAGTCCGGGGAGCGTCTTTCTTGTATCAGCGATAGACGCATTGGTTCCCTCGACCAGCTTTACGCACTTATTCGTATATGTAGCAATTCCGCTCATGTGCTGGAGGAGGTTCAGCGCGGTGCGCTCTGCCTTCAGCATAAGGCGTGTATGGCCTGTGAACTCTGCAATGATATCGCCGTTATTTACTGCGTCACCGTCCTTGAATTTGCACTCTATCTTCATATCGGGATCAAGCATTGTAAACACTCGCAACGCAACATCAAGGCCTGCGATAACGCCGCTTGCCTTTGCTACGAAATATGCCGAGGAAACGCTGTCCTCGGGGATAAGCAGGTCGGCTGTACTGTCAATGTAATTGATATCTTCGTTCAGCGCGGTCTTGATTATATCATCAACGTAAAATGGGAGAAGTATCATTATTCCGTGTCCTTTCGCTCTAATATCTCTGTAAGTATTATGTAAGCCACTGTTACAAGCGACTTTGTTTCGACATAGGCTGCGGTTATCTCATAGCCGCCTGTTTCAAGCATATTTTTAAGCTCGGTTATGCGTGCCAGTCCCTTTTCAGCCTCATCATAATCGGGGTGGATAAAGAACGCGCGCTGCATGATGTGCCTTACCTCGGTCTTTATGCCTGTGGGGAGCTGCTTTCCCTCGGGAGAGCTCATGGGGTACTCGATCTCTGTACGCTCGTCCTTTACGATACGGGAATTTATATCCTCTGCGATAAGGCGCGAGAACACAAGCGCTTCAAGCAGCGAATTACTTGCAAGCCTGTTCTTTCCGTGAACACCTGTATGCGAGCACTCGCCTGCTGCGTACAGACCCTCGATATTGGTAGCGCCCTTACCGTCAACATTTATTCCGCCCATCAGATAATGCTGGCAGGGATAGATCGGGATAGGGCCTTTCGTCATGTCATAGCCCTTTTCGAGCACCTTATTGTATATCATCGGGAAATGGCTCTTTACAAATTCGGGGTCCTTATGCGAGATATCCAGCCAGAACTCGTCGCTGCCTGTGAGCTTCTGCTCCTCGATTATGCATTTTGAAACTACATCGCGCGGTGCAAGCTCCTTACGCTCGGGCTCATACTTATGCATAAAACGCTCTTTGTTGCAGTTCAGCAGATATGCGCCCTCGCCTCTTACAGCCTCGGATATCAGGAAGCACTCTCTGTTCTCCTTATCGGCGTAAGCTGTCGGGTGGAACTGTACATAGCTTAAATTCTTTATCTCCGCACCGAGGTTGTAGGCAAGCTGTATTCCGTCGCCTGTTGCGATAGCGGAATTTGTGGTGTAGTCATACACTCTGCCGATACCGCCTGTTGCAAGTATCACGCAGTTTGCACAGCAATAAACATGGCCGCTCTCGTCAAGGATATCCGCAAAGAACATTCCGTCTTCGCGCTCAAGTCTGCACAGCACGGAATTGTTGATGACTGTGACATTGGTAAGCTTCTGCACCTGCTCGATAAGGCTTGTTTCAATCTCATAGCCTGTGGAGTCCTTGTAGTGTGCTATCCTGCGGCGGGAATGTCCGCCCTCACGAGTGAGGGCAAGGTTTCCGTCGTCTTTGCAATCGAACTCAACACCGTAGCTGTCCTGAAGCTTCTGCACATCGGTAGGTCCCTGTTCAACTAATATACGTACATTATCGAGGTTATTCTCATAATGACCCGCTATAAGGGTATCCTGTATATGCAGCTCGTAATTGTCGTTCTCCTTGTCCATTACAGCAGCTACACCACCCTGCGCAAGGGCAGAATTGCACAGTGTCAGCTCCTTTTTTGAGAGCATCAGGATATCAAGCTGCTTGTCCAGATTAAGGGCAGCGTAAATTCCCGAAATGCCTGTTCCGACGATCATTACGTCAAATCTGCGGAAATTCATGTCATCAGCCTTTCTTGTCGGATACTATCCGTTTTGTCAGACGCTCAAAGAAGCGTCCTCTTGACATATTTTGAAAATGTTGCTATAATTATCACTAATGTGTGCAATTTCAGAATACTGCTCTGCTTTCTCACGCAGAACAGGAAATCGCCGTAACTCCGTTACAGTATCGGCACGTGTCCGAAAGGAGTATCTAATGGAAGAAAAGATCTTAACTAAGGCAATATTAGTCAGCGCCGACACCGGTGCTTACGACTGCGAAGCCTCTCTTGACGAGCTGTCCGAGCTTGCTTCAACAGCAGGCGCCGAGGAGATAGCGCGCGTTATTCAGAAGCGCGACGCTTATGAAACAGCCACCGTTATCGGCGAAGGAAAGCTTGTTGAAGTAAAGGAGCTTTGCGAAACGCTTCATGCAGAGCTTCTTATTTTCGACTGCGAGCTTACCGCTTCGCAGATAAGAAACATTGAAGAGGTGACCGATATCCGCGTTATTGACCGCACTATGCTTATACTTGATATATTCGCAGGACGTGCGGTAGCGCGCGAGGGTAAGCTTCAGGTAGAGCTTGCGCAGCTTCGCTACCGTCTGCCCCGTCTTATGGGCATAGGCGCTTCGCTGTCAAGGCTCGGCGGTGGTATAGGTACGAGAGGCCCGGGTGAAACTCAGCTTGAGACTGACAGACGACATATCCGTCGCCGCATCGACAAGCTCTCCGATGAGCTCAAGGAGCTTGAGGAGCGCCGCGGCTACACAAGACAGCGCCGCAAAAAGGACAGCGTTCAGGTGGGAGCTATCGTAGGCTACACAAACGCAGGAAAGTCTACCCTGCTTAATCTTCTGACAGGTGCGGGAGTGCTTGCGGAGGACAAGCTGTTTGCAACGCTTGACCCTACCTCACGAGCGATCGAGCTTCCCGATGGAAGAAATCTGCTGCTGGTGGATACCGTAGGTCTTATCAGACGTCTGCCCCACCACCTTGTTGAGGCGTTCAAGTCAACGCTTGAGGAGGCCGCCTGCGCGGATATCATAATCCACGTCTGCGACGCGTCTGATCCCGACGCTGCCGAAAAGGCAGATGTTACACTGAAGACGCTTGCCGATCTCGGTGCTGCGGAAATACCTGTTGTAACGGTACTGAACAAGTGCGACAAGATCGAGGAGAATATCCCCGAAAACGAAAGCACGGTCAAGATAAGCGCCCTCAAAAATCAGGGCATCGACAGGCTGCTTGAATGTATCGCGAGAAACCTCCCCGAGACTGCAAAGCGCATGAAGCTGCTGCTTCCCTATGACAAGGGCGGTCTTACAGCGGTGATCCGCGAAAACGGAAAGATATTCAGCGAGGAATATACCGAGAACGGTATCATCGTTGACGCGCTGGTGGATAAGCTCAACATCAAGCAGATGAGCGATTATGAAATAACCGAATAATTTATTGTAGGGGCGGATTCAATATCCGCCCTTTTTCATTGTATTTACTGCATTCGGACGGAAATGAATTCCGCCCCTACACGCAATCAATTATCAATTACTACCTCTGTGCCGCCGATGGGACGAACGCTCAGAACGTGACAGGAGCCTGCGCCGAACACCTTTTCGATGTTCATCTTGAACTGCTGGAGGCTGTCGAGCGGAACGAATGCCTGAATAGTACCTGCGAAGCCGCCGCCGTGCACTCTGCAAGCACCCTTGCGGTGGAGAGAATACTCAGCAACATTCAGCGCGATGCTGAGGCACTGGTGAGGAACATCGGTGTTTGCGTAGATGTTCTGCAGGTACTTGAAGGAGCTGTCGCCGCTTTCCTTTACGCTGCCGAGGAAGGCTGCGAAATCGCCTGTCTTGAGTGCGTGTACGAGCTTGTCAACGCGCTCGTTCTCATCAAAGAAATGGATAGCTCGGAGAACTGCTCTGTCGCCGAACTGGTTTCTGAGCAGGTTTATGTTGAGCATAATATCTGTTCTTGCGATCTCACGGAGATGCTTGCAGCCGAAATACTCGGCGATCTTCTTCATCTCAGTGGGGATAGACGCATATTCGTCTGTAAGGTCGGCATGGTCGCCCTTTGCGTCTACGATACAAAGCGCATGGCCGAACTTCTCGAAATCGGCGGAAATAGACTCGATAACAGGAGAAGAGG
>JAZNWG010000085.1:0-2871 GCA_045593225.1 Oscillospiraceae bacterium | reverse complement strand
GCTGTCCGTCCTTCATTATTCCAAGGTGCTTGTATGCAAGCGCTGTCGCGGTTCTTCCTCTAGGAGTTCTCGCAATAAAACCCTGTTGCATGAGGAATGGCTCGCAGACCTCCTCAAGAGTCACGCTCTCCTCGCCAAGCGCGGAGGCCAGCGTTTCAAGTCCGACAGGGCCACCGTTGTAGCCTTTGATTATCATTTCGAGGAAGCGCTTGTCAAGGCTGTCAAGTCCCAGCTTGTCGATCTCAAGTCTGTCCAGCGCGATATCCGCGATCTCGCGGTCTATCTTACCGTTTCCGAGCACCTCTGCAAAGTCGCGTACTCGCTTTAACAGTCTGTTTGCAATTCGCGGTGTTCCGCGCGAGCGCTTTGCTATCTCCATTGCACCGTCCCTTGTACAAGGTATCGCGAGTATCACAGCGGAGCGCTGAACGATGTCGCACAGCTCCTCGGGGCTGTAAAGCTCCAGTCTCTGCACTACGCCGAAGCGGTCACGAAGCGGCGCGGAAAGCTGTCCTGAGCGCGTTGTGGCTCCGATAAGCGTGAAATGCGGAAGGTCGATACGGATAGAGCGCGCGGAAGGGCCATTGCCCATGATGATATCAAGGACGTAGTCCTCCATCGCGGGATACAGGACCTCCTCCACCTGCCTTGACATACGGTGTATCTCGTCAATGAACAGCACGTCGTTAGGCTGGAGGTTAGTCAGCAGTGCCGCGAGGTCGCCCGCCTTTTCAATTGCGGGGCCTGACGTCACTCGGATATTTACGCCCATTTCATTGGCTATGATGCAGGAAAGCGTGGTCTTACCGAGGCCGGGAGGGCCGTACAGGAGAACGTGGTCGAGGCACTCTCCGCGCTTTTTAGCGGCTTCGATGTACACAGCCATGTTTTCCTTTACCTTTTCCTGTCCGATGTACTCGGAAAGCACCTTAGGGCGCAGGCTGTACTCTATATCAGTATCTGATGCATTATATTCGGGTTCCACTATTCTGCCACTCGGTGCAAACATTTCCTCCGAATTATTCATCTCCAGCATTTTCTTCACCCTTTTCACATTTTTTATTAAGACTGCAATATTCGCATGAATGAGAGGTGCACTTAGGCTTTTCCTCATCGTCCTTCTGTATGCGTCTGTAATATTCCTGCGGAAGGTCTTCGCCGTCCGCATTCTTGGCATTGTTGAACTCGTGTATCGCGGTCATTCGCTTTGCGAGCTTGTCGGGCTCGTTATAGCCGAGCAGTATCGCTTTCTGATAATACTCGCAGCTCTTCTCCTCGTCACCCTTCATCGCAAGGACTGTTGCAAGCTCCGCGAAGATGAGCGGGTGGTTCTCCTGTACCTTTGCAAGCTCGGTAAGCTTTTCAACAGCGATATCGTCTTCGCCGCGTGCAATGTGTATCTTTGCGATACTGTAACCCGAATAGCCGTGGTTGGGGTCGTAGTGTAGCGCCTGTTCAAAGCAGTACATCGCCTTATCAAGCTTGCCCTCAACGAAATAAGCGTGTCCTAAGCGGGATTGTATCTCGGGATTATCGGGAGCGTAATCCGCTGCCTTTCTGTAGCACCACATCAGCTTTGAATCGTCAGATGTAGTTTCATAAAGGCGCACAAGCCATTCGATACAGAATAGCTGATTCTGTCTTACATCGGCAAGAGATAACGCCTGCATGAGAAGCTCCTCAGCCTTTGCGTAATCGCCCTTTATCATGTTATATATGCCCTTGTGCGCGGTCTTTGCGACCTTGTCCTTTACGACTGCCTTGAAGCCGTCCTTGCCCATTGCCTTCAAAGCGGCGCGTTTACATCTCAGGTCGTACACAAAGGTATTTCCCAGTATTACTGAAATGCACACCATCACGGCAAAGCCTATTACCACTCCGCCTGCGATGATGACTATATCACGTTCCTCAAGGATAACATAGGCTGCTACGATAGAGAGAAAGCATACTGCAAGGCATATTACCGCGGCTACTATACTGCGTTTTCCCATGTTGTCCACTCCTTTCGGCTTAGCTGCCGAGATTTTTTAATGCGTATTTGATTATCTCCTCTACCGAAGCGTCGGGGGCGACTCCTGCGATAGCGCTCTGAGCCTGTGCCATCGGGAAGCCGAGCACGCAAAGCGCTGTAAGAGCCTCGGAAACATTGTTTCCCCCTGCAACCGAGATAGACGGCTCTGCTGCAAAATCGACCGCGGAGATATGCTGCTCCTTAGCGACCTTGTCCTTTAACTCAAGCACGATGCGCTGCGCGGTCTTTGCGCCTATTCCGGGGCAGCGTGTGAGAGTCTTGCTGTCGCCTGTCGTGATGCACAGTGCAAGCTTAGAGGGGCTGAGCTCCGACAGAATTGACAGAGCAGCCTTCGGGCCAACGCCCGAAACGGAAAGCAGCTGCTTGAAGCAGGCAAGCTCAGCTGTGTCTGCAAAACCGAAAAGGTCGACTGCGTCCTCGCGCACATGAAGGTATGTAAAAAGCTTCACCTCGCCGCTAGTGCCTATCTGCTTCAGCGTATTCATAGTGGTGCGGCAGGCATAGCCGACTCCCGCGCACTCGACAACAGCGAGCGACGGCTCGGTGTGGATAAGCTCTCCTCGTACACTGTATATCATTATCTCTTTCCTTTCTCCATAGCGAGTATCCTCGACAATGCCGAGCCGCTGGAATGTCCGTGGCATATCGCCAGTGCAACCGCATCGGCTGTGTCATCAGGCTTCGGCACTTCTTTCAGATTCAGGATATTCTTTACCATTTCCTGCACCTGATGCTTTTCAGCTCTGCCGTAGCCAACCACTGCCTGCTTCACCTGAAGCGGCGTGTACTCGTATATCTCGATACCGCGCTGCGCCGCTGCGAGCATAATAACGCCCCTT
>JAZNWG010000084.1:0-1545 GCA_045593225.1 Oscillospiraceae bacterium | reverse complement strand
GCACGCACACCTCTACACCTCGGGCAGAGCGGAGTATGTTCCCGTAACAGACGACGAGGCTGTTGACGCATTCGAGTACATAGCGCGCACAGAGGGTATCATCTCGGCTATCGAGAGCGCCCACGCAGTGGCTCACATCATGAAGCTCGCTCCCACAATGAGCAAGGACGATATAATCGTATGCTGCCTGTCGGGCAGAGGCGACAAGGACGTCGCCGCTATCGCTAGATACAGAGGAGTTGATCTACATGAATAAGTTAAGAGAAGCTTTTACAAAGAATAAAAAGACCGTTATCGGCTTTATGACAGCAGGTGACCCCACCTTCGAGGCAAGCGTGCAGAACGTGCTTGCACTCGCAGAAGGCGGCGCTGATATCATCGAGATAGGTATTCCCTTCTCCGACCCCATCGCTGAGGGTCCCATTATCCAGCAGGCAAATATCCGCGCTCTTTCTAACGGCATGACCACCGACAGAGCATTCGAGCTTGTGAAGACAGTACGTGAGAAGATAGATACTCCCATCTGCCTCATCACTTATCTCAACCCCGTATTCAAGTACGGCTATGACAGATTTTTCGAGGACTGCGCAAAGTGCGGCGTGGACGGTATCTTCGTTCCCGATATGCCGTATGAGGAGCGCCCCGAGGCTGCGGACTTCGCAAAGAAGCACGGTATCACGATAATTCCGCTGGTTGCTCCCGCAGAGCCTGCAAGAATAAAGGCTATCGCAGAGAGCGCACACGGCGAGGGCTATGTCTATGTAGCCTCCGCGCTGAGCGACGCAGGTCTTACAGAGGACGGCAAGGCAGAGCTTAAGGCGGTCATCGACGAAGCTAAGAAGTACACAGACCTGCCTATGGCTGTGTGGTTCGGTATCCATACTCCGAAGGAGGCAAAGCGCGTCGCAGAGATCGCAGATGGCGTTATCGTAGAGAGCGCCGCTGTTGAGCTTGTAACAAAGCACGGTCAGAAGGCTGCGCCCTATATTGCAGAGTTCATTGAGCAGATGAGGACTGCACTGGATAATATGTAATAAAAAAGCTCCCCGATACAGGGGAGCATTTTTTATCTCTTGGCTTTGTTTATCCGAAATATCCGTATTTCTTACGCTTTGCGACAAGGAATACTACGGTGAGTATCAGCGCCATTATCTCGGCTGCGATTATCGCGGCGAAGATACCGTCAACGCCCCATACGAGCGGCAGCAAAAACAGCGCAGACACCTGAAACAGGAGCGTTCTGAGAAAGGATATTATTGCCGATACAGCGCCGTTGTTCAGCGCCGTAAAAAACGCCGAGCCGTAGATATTGAAGCCGCACAAGAGGAACGACAGCGAGAATATCATGAAGCCGCGCAGCGTAAGCTCGAACAGCGCCTTGTCATAGCCCACGAACATCAATGTCAGCGGATATGCAGTAGCCTCGGCGAGTGCGGTCATTGCAAGGCCTGCCGTGCCGAGTATTATCGCGCTCTTTTTGAGCAGGTTCTGAAGCTCAGCCCTGTTCCCTGCGCCGTAATTAAAGCCCACTATCGGCGCAGAGCC
>JAZNWG010000083.1:0-2859 GCA_045593225.1 Oscillospiraceae bacterium | reverse complement strand
AATCGCTATACGCAGGGGAGGGGGAATGTCGGCTTTTTGTTTTTTAGTTTTTCTTTTCCCCCTCCCTTGTGGTTGTCCCTTTGCAGGGGCGATGTGTGACAGAAAACGAAACTCTCGTCTTTCGCGATACATCTTTGCTCTCCACAAACCCTATTGCCAAAACCCGAAAAATATGCTAAAATAAAAAAGCTGTTTTTCGGCAAAGCAAATGTTTTTTCAGGAAGGTAAGAAAATGAAATTAGTAATCGCAGAAAAGCCGTCTGTCGGCAATTCCATAGCAAAGGTCATCGGTGCTACAAAGCGCCGCGGCGATGGCTTCACCGAGGGTAACGGCTACATAGTGTCGTGGTGCTTCGGACACCTTGTTGCTCTGTCCAGCCCCGAGGAGTACGACAAGCGCTACCAGAAGCCGTGGAAGTTTGAAAATCTACCCATTCTCCCCGAGGAGTTCAAGTGGACGGTTGCCGAGAGCACCGCGCCGCAGTTTGAGATATTGAAGAGCCTTATGCTGCGTGACGATGTTGACGAGCTTATCTGCGCTACCGACGCAGGCCGCGAGGGCGAGTGTGTGTTCCGCTATGTGTACTATCAGGCAGGCTGCACAAAGCCGTTCAAGCGCCTTTGGATAAGCAGTATGACGGACGAGGCGATAAAGGACGGCTTTAAGGAGCTTCGCGATGGCGCGGAGTATGACGCGCTATACCGCTCGGGACTTGCACGAAACAAGGCTGACTGGATAGTGGGTATGAACGCAACCCAGCTGTTCACTGTAAAATACCGCAATATGCTGTCTGTCGGACGAGTTCAGACCCCCACTCTCGCAATGCTTGTCGAGCGCGAGAAGAAGATAGAGCAGTTCGCTTCCGCGAAGTACTATTCCGCGGTGCTCTCCTGCGGTAAATTCACCGCCGAGAGCGATAAGATAGAGGGACAGGCTGCGGCGGAAAAGGCGGTTGCGGCATGCGGCGAGACGGCAGAGGTAAAGTCTGTCGTAAAGGAGCAGAAGAACGCAAATCCTCCGAAGCTGTACGACCTCACAACTCTCCAGCGCGACTGCAACAAGCTTTATGGCTACACCGCGCAGCAGACGCTTGACTGTGCACAAAGACTGTACGAAAACAAGCTGATGACCTATCCCAGAACGGACAGCAACTACATCACCGATGACATGGAAGCGCAGGCTGCCGAAATGGTAAAGCTGTGCGCGAAGGTGTTCCCGTTCGGCGAGAATTATGACGCTCTTTGCTGCGAGCCTGACATAAAGCGCCTTATCAACAACGACAAGGTCTCCGACCACCACGCGCTGCTTCCTACAAAGGAGATAAATCGCTATAATTTCGACAATCTCACCGAGGAGTGCTATAACGTGCTTTGCCTTGTTGCGGCAAGACTGCTGTGCGCAGTTGCACCTAAGCATACCTTCGATACCGTTACAGCCGAGCTACAGTGCGGCGACACTATGTTCACCGCAAAGGGAAAGACTGTCGTTCAGGGTGGCTGGAAGCAGCTTGAAGCTGACATCAAGGCGCGCATGAAGGGTATCGTTGCAGACGCTGACGACGAGGACGAGGAGGACGCAAAGACCCTGCCTCCGCTTGAAGTCGGTAAGAGCGTCAAGGTAAAAGGCGCAAAGCTTGCGGAGCATAAGACAACTCCCCCGAAGCGCTACACCGAGGATATGCTGCTCTCCGCAATGGAGCACGCAGGCAATGACGACTATGACGAGAACGAGGACGTTGAAAAGAAGGGCCTCGGCACTCCCGCAACACGCGCGGCTATCATCGAAACGCTTGTAAAGCGCCAGTATGTCGAGCGTAAGGGCAAGCAGCTCATTCCTACCGACAAGGGCAGACGTGTTATCGACGTAGTACCCGAGAACGTGAAGTCCGCGAAGATGACCGCCGAGTGGGAGACGACGCTGCAGCGTATCGCAAAGGGACAGGCGAGCGACGAGGAGTTTCTCAATGAAATAATCGAGTTCACCAAAAAGCTTGTATCGGACAACAGAGCAGAGGCTTCCAAAAACTCAAATCCGTTCCGCTTTTCAAGGCTTCCCGTTATCGGCAGATGCCCGAAGTGCGGAAAGAACGTGTATGAGTTCCCGAAGTCCTATTCCTGCGAGGACAGCCACGGCTCCTGCGGCTTTTTCTTCATGAAGGAGATGTGGGGCAAGGAGATATCCGAAACTCAGGCTAAGCGAGTGCTTGAAAAGGGAAGCTCTATAGTGCTCAAGGGCTTCGTGACAAAGCGCGGCGATACAGTCAGCGGCAAGCTTGTGCTTGGCGAGGATAAGCGCGTGAGAGTCGAGATAGAAAAGTGAATTAGCCAAAAGCGACAGGAATGCAAAGATTTCTGTCGCTTTTTTGCATAATATATTGCAAAAAACGATAATTTGTGCTACAATAAAAATATATAATATCATGTTAGGAGTGACTGCAATGCTGGATTATTGCGTATGCCCGAAATGCGAGCGTATGATAATGCTTGACGGGGATTTCCCGACGGGCTTCTGTCTGTATTGCGGCACTCATATCGCGTTTGACGAGGCGAGGGAGGAGTTCCTCGGCGGACTGCGCAGCGCTATTCCCGATGAGTTTATGCTTGAGGTGGAACTCAGCGACCTCATAGACGAGGACGACGCAGGCGACGACGGCTACGGTATCCCCGAATGCCGCGAGGAATGCGGTAAGGCTCAGCAGTACCTTAACAAGCTTGACTTCGCAAAGGCTTATGAGCATTACGCAATGGCGCTTGACTGGCGGCCGATGGATTTTGAGGCTTCCTGCGGACGTCTTACGGCAGGAATATTAAAGCTCAATGACGTTGAAAACTGGGAAAGCAGGCATCGCGATACTGTCG
>JAZNWG010000082.1:0-3691 GCA_045593225.1 Oscillospiraceae bacterium | reverse complement strand
GACATAAAAAGAAATACATCTATGTCCATAAGATTAGTATACCACATATTTACCTGTTTGTCAAGTGCGTTTTTGGTTGTTTTGACGAAATAATCTTTGAAAGGAGCAATAATTTACTTATTTAACATCTTGTTTACATCTTGTTTGACATCTTTTGTTTACTGACGGAGACTTTGACATCATGAACGTGACATTACATGACTATCAGCAGGCAGCTGCTGATTTCGCCATGTCGCATCCGAAATGTGGCTTATTTCTGGATCTGGGGCTCGGTAAAACATTGATATCTCTTTCTGTTCTGGAAAGAACCTATCATAGTGAACCGGGACATATTCTCATAATAGCGCCCAAATCTATTGCCAAAGCGACATGGTCATCCGAAATTGAAAAATGGGGATTGGATCTCCCCTATTCCAGCTTTATTGTAAATGCAAAAGGAAAGAATCTTTCCAAAAAGAAAAGACTTGAAGCATATGCTGCAGCCATGCAGAATCCTGTTAAGACCATATATTTTATCAACCGCGAAATGCTTGTTGATCTGATCGATAATTGTCCACGCAACAGCAATACGATCATATGGCCGTTTCAAACAGTCATCATTGACGAGCTGCAGAGCTTTAAATCACCCAAAAGCAAACGCTTTCTTGCTCTGAAAAAAGTCTGCCCTGCTATAAATCGTTTCATTGGTCTGACAGGTACGCCGACACCTAACGGAATTGACGATATCTGGTCTCAGATCTATCTGATGGACGGCGGTCAGCGTCTTGGCAAAAATATAACTGCCTTTCGAAACACATTTATGTACGCGGGTTACACGTCGCCGCAAGGTGTTGTCTGCAACTGGCTGCCTCGTCCCGGCGCTGAAGACGCGATAACGTCTCTTATCTCAGATATCACCATCTCAATGAAAAATACGAACATCAAACTCCCGCCTGTCGTGTTTGTTGATGATATGGTCTATATGTCTGACGATGAAAAGAAAACATACAAACAGTTCATGAAAGATGCGCTGCTTGAGTTCGGTGATAACACATTTGCTACGGCTGCCAATGCAGCTGTTATGAGCGCAAAACTTCAGCAGCTCGCATCCGGCGCGATATACACCGTTGATGAAGACGGAAAATCAACAGGTAAGTATGAAACGATCCACAACGAAAAGCTCGAAAGGCTCAAATACATCAGGGAGAACAGTGACGACAACATACTTATATCCTACTTCTTTAAGTCAGATGCGGATATGATCATGAAATATTTTGAATCACAAGGTCTCCCCTGCGAGCTGTTTGACAGTGATAAATCAGACGTTTATTTGAAACGTTGGAACAACGGTGAGATCAAAACACTTCTCATCCAGCCGTCATCGGCTGGCTTCGGTCTGAACTTTCAGTATGCAAGCCATACGCTCGTCTGGTACACGCTTCCTTTTAATCTGGAAAGCTATCTGCAGACGATCGGACGTGTCTATCGTCAGGGGCAGACTAAAACAGTCTACATACACCGTATCATGACGGATAAAACGATCGATACACATGTGCTTCAGGCTTTGCTCAACAAAGACGCAAACATGCGTTATCTGTTAGATGCTGTTGAATACTCACCGACACAGCAGCAGAGCCTTACAGCGTTCAATCAGGCATTGAGTCTCGCAGGCTCGATGGGTATAACCAATGATGACATCGCAGCAGCCATAAACGGCTGCATCGGTGATATTGCCTGACATAACAAACACCCCTCACAGCGGCTTCGCCGCCGTTCGAGGGGTGTTATTTTTTTTTATCAGTCGTTATTGGACTTACGCTTTCGCATGAAGATTATGGTCAATGCTGCAGCAATAGACGAGAATCCCAAAACAACTGCTTTGTTCGACGATGTGTCACCAGTGTTAGGATTCTGACTTTCACTGGATTCGTTATCTGTAATCTCATCAAAATCATCATCCGGTTTGATTATGGGATCAGGAGGAAGAATCGCAACAATGTCATCGGGTAACAACGGATCAGAATCAATTGGGTCATCAGACGGCAATACAGGAATATCATTTTCCGCTGCGATGACAGTCACAGTCGCTTTGTAAAACTCTGCAACATCATAGTTATCCATATCACGAGGATAGAATATCAACTCATATTCTGTTACATCGCTATCCGACAACTCAGGTACAATACCCGTATCCTTCCATTCAAAGTGACCCTCTATCTCAAAACCATTTGCTATAATGGTCGATTGTGCAAGGGTGTCACCATATATGATAGGTGTAGTCGAAATACTGAGAATAACTTCATCGGGTATAACAAGTGTCTGTTTTTCGACTATAACGCGAACTGTCAGAACGGATTCGTTCCAATAATCTGTACCCAAGAATTTAACGATAATATCTTCAGTGCCTACATTTTCTATATGAACAACACCGTCATCCGCAACAGTAATCGTATCATTGTTTGCTTCTTCTGTATAGGTGAACGATGCGTCATCTAATCCGACAGCGCTTATTCCCAGACTAAAATCCGGATCACCGTACGTTTTTCTAATGATAATAGCTCCATCTTCAGCTATTTCATAATCAGAAGTGTCCCATTTTGAATCATTTTTGTTCACTGTTACAGTCGCTTTCATTCGATACGATATGCCGTTCTGTGTATACAAAACATCATATTCAGTCGTATTACTGTCCGCGAATGTGGGCTTGATATCAGGTCGTGCCCACGCAAGTGTGCCATAGACAATGCCGTCCGCAGACAGAACAGAATCAGCCAATGACTGTCCTACACAAATAGGTGTTGTCAGTATCTTGAAAGACGGAACAATTGGTTGCACAACCGTAGGTCTTGGGGGAATAGTCGGCGTTGATGGTTCGCTCGGATTTGTTGAACCTGTATCTCCTTGACCGGGATCAGACGCCTTTTTAACAGTCAACATCGCTGTTAAACCTGATATACTGTTATAATTCGGATCGCTCGTAATAAAGCTTACCGCATAAGGAGTCACATCGCTATCAGCAACTGTTGGTTCAATAGTTGGATCATCCCAGACGAAATTGCCTGCTATACCAATCGTTCCCGTAATGCTACTCTTCGCAAGGGTCTGTCCTTCTGTTATAGCCGATGCCTTGATCGAAGCAAGCTCTGCTTCTGACAATACGTAATCCGCTTTGTTTACGCCAAGTGTCATCTTGACACCATTGATCACGGGGTAATTTACAATATCATCCGGAACAAAAATGACGTCATACGCTGTGCGATGAGAATCTGCTACCGTAGGATAAATGACGTCCCCATTCACCCACTCCCAATGACCTGCGATCGTCACCGATTCATCTATCGGAGATGTAGGTAAAAGACTACTTGTTAGTATCGATGCTGATAACGGTTGTCCATATATGATATCAGTAGCAGTCAAGCTATCAATAACATCAGCTGATACCGATGCATCCATCGTTGATACTTCAAGTGTTATCTGCATACCGGTCGTAGGTAGATAATTGTCTGTATCCGTTGGAATAAAATCAAACAGATATGGTGTTGTGTTGCTGTCTGCAACATTCGGCATGATACTGTCATCCTGCCATACGAACGCACCGTCACAAACATTGTTTGTACATGTAATAACAGACTTTGCTAATGTCTGTCCGTAATAGATACCTGTAGCATGAAGTCCCTCAAAATCAGCTGCAGAGAACTGTTTCTTGTCTACA
>JAZNWG010000081.1:0-5343 GCA_045593225.1 Oscillospiraceae bacterium | reverse complement strand
GAATAACGGCAAGCGCCCCGTTCCCTTTGCAAGAACGGAGCGCCTTTTAGTGCCCGATATCCAATTTTAAGGTCGCTGCGTGCCAAGCTCGATGAAATTATATTCCCTTGCGATAGCGTCCCATGTGGGCGCTCCGACAACGCCTGTAACGTCCAGCCCGAAAAGCTCCTGAAAGCGCCGCACAGCGGCCTCGGTCTGCGCGTCAAATACGCCTGTGACCTGCACCTCTGGGATATCGCGGTAATTCGCACCGATAACCCGCAGATAAGTCTGAAGCTCCCTTACATCGTCATTTGCAAGCCCGGGGGTGAGGTTATAGCCAGGGTACAGACCTGCTGCGCCCTGCTCATAGCCCTCGGGGAGACCTGCAAGGATATCATCGTATATCTGCTGGATAAGCTGCCAAGTGCGGAAATCCACGATACCGTCAGGATTGAGACCGTAGAATTCCTCGAAAGCGCGCACCTGTGCCTCGGTGTCCGAGCCGAAAACTCCGTCTGCTGTCACAGAGGGAATGGAGGGATTAAAAAACGCGATTACATTGAGATAATACTGCAGCGAGCGCACAGGCTGGCCGTAATCGCCGACACTCAGCTGCTCAGGGAAGGTCTGCTCCACCTCGGACGGGCGCAGACCCTCGCTCGTAAGCTCTGCAAGGTCCTTGACAGCGGTGTAGATGTACTTCAGCTGGTACCATGTCGCCTTGTTTACAACGCCTGTCTGCGGCAATCCGAAAACACCCTGAAAAACGCGGACTGCGTCAACGGTGCTTTCGCCGTAGAGTCCGTTTGCAGGGATTATCTTCGGGATAGCAGGGTAGTTGTTGCCGATACGGTTAAGCTCCACCTGGATAGTGCGGACTTCGTTACCTGACGAGCCGAAACCGAACGGCGTTCCGGGGTAGGACGGGATATACGGTGCAACAGGCGCATTGCGCACGATATTGATATCATCACCGTAATAATACTGCAATATCTCATACGGGGTGTAGCCCTGATTTGCAAGCGGCACTGTGCCCCACTGTGACAATCCTGCGCAGGTCACTGTCGTTCCGTTGCAGAACTGCGTGAACAGCGGCTCCACACTGCCCTGCCTTACAACGTAATTATTGAACACCTCGTCAACGATACGGCTGATGTTTTCAAATACCTCGCGGCGGTTGACGAATGCCTGATCGTACTGCGTGGAGTTTGTTATATCAAAGTCATAGCCGCGGCTTCTGTACCACTCGGTAAAAACGCGGTTGAGAGCAAAGGTTATCTGCGCATAGATATTCGCGCGAAGTGCCGCCTCGGGCCATGTGGGGTATATCTCGCTCGAGGCAACGTTCTTGATATAATCGGGGAATGACAGCGTTACATTCTCTGCCACCGAATCGGGCGGGCCGAGATGTACCGTTATCGTTTCGGGTATGGTAGGAACTTCGTATCTCGGCATTATACACCTCCGTTGAGGTCAGGCTCGGTGTTTTCAATAACCTCAGGCGGCTGTCCGAAGGACGGCACAAGTGCGATGCGCTGTACCGACTGCACGCCCTCAAATATGGGTATGCTGCGCACAAGCACCTCGTCATAGCCTGCGGCGGTCACCTGCACATCATAAGTCGCATATGGCGTAACAGGGCTGTCAGGACTCTCGGAAAGCTCCTTTGGCGGTGCAGGCAGGGAAATTATTGGGCTAAGTCCGCTTTCATCGGTAGTCAGCGTATAAAACACATGCTGCCTGCCGCCTATATCCCGCGACACTACAATCCGCGCGCCTTTTACAGGCAATGCCCCTCTCGCAGTATAGGTACGGAAACGCGCTGTTCCACGGCGATCATTAACTTCTGTAAACTCCTGCAGCGAAGAATATTCGCGCTCAGCAGGCACAAGCGGTGCTTGACCCTGCTGCTCCAGGGGCTTTATATCCTCGGGGGAATTTATGGTTTCTGTCTGCTCCTCAAAATCTCGCCTTCCAAGCTGCTCATCGGGGCTCTCACCGCTCTCGGGCATGTCATCAAGCTCCTCCGCCGCCTCGGGCGTTACAGTGCTTACGCCGTTATCCTCGGTCAGCGCGCCGAAAACATTATCGAATGCACTTACCACATCGTCCGCGCCATAAGAGATCACCTGCGGACGCCGCGGCTCCTCCTGTGGCGGAATGATCGGCTTCTCCTCGTGCAATTCTTCGGGCTCGTCTGTCATCTCGGGAAATACCAGCGCTGTCTTCGGAGGCTCTTGTACAGCCCTTTTGCTGTATTCCATAAGCTCGCGCTTGTATTTCTCAACCAGTTGCTTCATATCACTCATAGCATATCTCCTTTTACAGCGCAAGCCAAAAAGGCTTGCATTCTCTTTAGAATATATGCCCCGAGAAAAGCTATTATGACGCAAAAAAGCTCCGACCGAAGTCGGAGCTTCAAACCGTCGAAAAAGTCCTTACGGACTTTTCTGCCGAAACATCCGCACTGCGCGCACTCATTTGCGGCTTCGCCGCCAATTCGCACACTGGCGCGGATATAAGTGTTTTTTGATGTGGCAAAGCCACACCAAAAAAGTTATCGAAAAGCCCGCTTCGCGGGCATACTCTGTTTTTCTTATAAAAAAGCTCCGATCGAAGTCGGAGCTTTAGGTTTAAAGTTTATTAAGAGAAACGCTTCTCGTACATGTAATCGTTGATCTCCTTGACAACAAAGGCAATGATTATGCCTGCGCAAGCAATGATAGCAAGGATAAACAGTATAGCAGTGATGATGTAGTTGATACCCTTGTAGCTCATACCCTCAGCTGCCATAGCAGCAACCTTAGCGGATCTCTGAGCGAATACAGAGAACAGGCTGATGAAGTTGTTGGAAACAACGATCAGATACAGACCGAGCGCGCCAAACTTTGTGAAGCTGTATCCGCCAAGCATGGACAGTGTGAGGAACAGTGTGATTCCGCCGTAAAGGAAGAAGTACATATAATCCATAGCACCAACTGTGTAGCCAGCGTAAAGCTCCTTGTGCCAGATAGTAACAGCCGCCATTGTGAGGATAAAGCTCAGCAGAATAGAGCCTGCGGAGATCAGCAGTCCGATAGCAGCCTTCTTGTTCTCGCCTGTGATCTTTACAACGATATTCTTTGCGATCTTCTTGAAGCTGAAGAATGTAACCACAGCAGCAGCAAGGAAGGAGAGTGCCAGTGTAATAGTAGCGATCCACCATGCAGATGTCATGCCGTTGCCACCCTCGATGAAGCTTACAGCGGCCTCCCAATACTCGTTTGCAGTATCGCCGGAATTATAGATCCTCTTGTAGGGCATATATGTTTTGAATACCCAGATAACCTTGAATACGATAGCCATGAGGTTGGAGATAGTGATAGCACCGCCGAAGGAAGCGAAGAAGTACATTCCCCAGTCAGCCTCGCGGGAATAGGTGATAGCCGCAACAAGCGCAACGCTGAGCAGGATAACGAGCGTGTAGCCCTGACCCATAGCAGTGTTGTCTGTCCAACCCATATAAAGAGACCAGTAGTTGCCGTATGCATTCATTGCAAACTTTGTGAACAGCATGCAGAATGCGAAGATTCCGTACAGGATAAAGCCAAACTTCATGCGTTTGCCCATAGCAACTGTCTGCTCAGGGGTGTACAACATGTCATCAGCATATTCGTCATTGTTGATAAGAACAAAGAACAGGCAGAATGCGATGCAGATAACAGAATCGATAAGTCCGAAGAACATCGTATCTCTGCGCATGTTTGTAAAGGGGATCAGAATGGTGCAAAGACCGATAACGTGCTTTGCGCCGAATACTACTGTAAGGTAGCTCTTTGCAAAGGACATTCCCTTATACATGCATACAGCAAGTGCCAGTGTGATACCTGTCATTATCAGATATATGATGATAACACTCTGAATAGCGTCCCACAGAGAAAGGATAACCTGATAGTTTGCGATCTCAGCCTTGGACGCGAGAGTCTTACCGAACAGGGATACTGTACAAGTAATACCCTGTGCATTATACTCCGCACAAGTCTGATAAACAGGTGTTATGTAGAGCGGGCCGAATACAAAGAAATAAGCCAAAACAGCCTCAATCACGGCAAATGCGCCGACAATAAGACCTATCATCTTACTGGTCAGACCAAATCTGCCGGAATTCTGCATACTCATCGTAGATGTCATTAAGCAGTCCTCCTAATAATGCATGGCGCGTTATGCGAAACCATGCACAAGTCGCCAATATATATACTTCACACTAAATTATATCATAAGTAATCGTTTTTTTCAAGACGGAACTGCCAAAATCCTTCATGCGGTTTTGTACAAATTTAACGTGTGATATTTGTGCAATTAGTACCTTGACAGTGTAAACGGATTTCAATAAGAAAGGTGCGTGGTATAAGAAAAACACACCTCATCGCCCTGCGAAAGCAAGTATGCCGAAGATGCCACTGAAGGCTTTTCGCCGTTTACATAGTACAGCCAGCCGCTCTCACTGCCGTAATCTAACTCATACAGTACACCTATCCCCGAAACATACGCGCCCATAGCGGAAGCTGTGTGATCCACGGATATCTTCTGTTCCTTAGATGCTGCAATAAGCGCGTCAAATGCCGTCGAGCCTTCGGGAAGAGCAATTTCAGCAAGTGCTATAACATACCCGTCCTCGGGAAGCTCAAGCGCGCGCTGTGCTTTCTCGGGGTGCTGCAGCGCTTCTGTGCAGTCAGCCGATACAGTGACGGTAATTCCGCCTGTATCTTCGCGGTCAGCGTAGTACTCCTCGGGAGTTCTGATGTCAGCCAACGCTATCACAACCGCCAGGACTATCATAGCGCAGCCTGCCGCTATAAGCAGCACCCTTTTTCTGCCACGCACCAGCCACAAAACTATCAATATCAAGCCTGCCGCTGCCGAGGCCACAGCCAAAATAATGCGTATATCATTGCCCGAAGCCGACTTTTCGCTGTCGGCGTCTGCCTGTGTGACTGTCTCCTCTGTCATCTGAGGCTCTGAAACGCTCTCGTTCGTTACAATATCTGTCGGAGCTTTAGCCGAAATGCAATACAAGCTCTCGCCACGCCGGGACAGCTCCAACGCTGTATGCGCCTGCAACGCCTCAACTGTGGAAATACCACTGGTTTCTCCACCGATGTGCGAAAATCCGCCGTCTGCTGTGCGATACTCTGTCAGCGCATCGAGGGCTTTTTGCACCCTGCTGTCGCTTTCGTCATGTCCGAGTGCGCAAAACGCAATTACAGCCTGCGCCGCGCTCTCGCAGTTTTCTGTTCCCATGCTCGAAAAGCCGCCGCTTTCAAGCTGTAAGTCGGACAAGCACTGCTCTGCTTTTGCAAGAGCCTCTGCTATCTCCTTATC
>JAZNWG010000080.1:0-1519 GCA_045593225.1 Oscillospiraceae bacterium | reverse complement strand
CCTCGATGTCGTTTATGCGCTTTAAAAGCTCGGAGAAATTCGTTCCCTCATTTTTTCCGAAGCTGTTTACATTCTGTCCGAGAAGCAGCAGTTCCTTGCAGCCGCCCTGTATAAGCTCCCTGCATTCCCGTAGTATATCCTCTGTATCTCGCGAGCGCTCTCTGCCTCTTACATACGGCACGATACAGTAGGTGCAGAAATTGTTGCAACCATACATTATCGGTATGCTGGCTTTAAGCCTGCTCTCTCTGCGAAGCGGTATCCCCTCCGCAATAACTCCGTCGCACTCGGGAATAGAAATCTGCTTTTTGCGCGTTGTGAGAGCGTCATATATTATCTGCGGCATGGTGTGCAGAACGTGCGTTCCGAAGATGATATCCACATTCGGGTAGCTTTTTCGCAGTTTTTTTGTGATATGCTCCTGCTGCACCATGCAGCCGCACACTCCTAGCAGCATATCGGGGTTTTCCTTTTTTGCCTTTTTCAGCGCTCCTACATTGCCGAACACTCTGTCCTCCGCGTTCTCGCGCACCGCACAGGTATTGAAAAGCACAAGGTCCGCGCCCTCGGGATTTCCCGAAAAGCCGTAGCCCATCTCTGCGAGCATGCCCTTTATCTTCTCGCCATCGCTCACATTCTGCTGACAGCCGAAGCTGTGGACGTGCGCGATCGGCGGCTGCTCGCGCCCGGAGTTGAACTCCGCCACCTTGCGGATAAACTCCTGCTGCACCGCCATTTCTTCGGCAGTAATTTTAGTTGTCATAGCATCATTCCTTTGTAAACTTCTAATACAATTTGTAGAATAAAATCAGTTTTATACATAAAGTTGCAGAAAAAGCAGGCTTTTCAGCGTGTTTTAGCGAAAGTCACCGCATAAACCGCCGTTGCTCCCGCATCTTTCAGAAGCCCTGCGATAGCCGAAACAGTCGCTCCAGTTGTCGAAACGTCATCGACAAGAAGAACGGACTTTCCTCTGATACTCTCCTTGTCAGATATACAATAGGAACGTCTTGCATTCTCAAGTCTTTCCGACTGCCCCAGCTTCTTCTGCTCTTTCTTATCCTTGCTTACCCTGAGCACTCTCCTGAACGGCTTTCGTCCGCGTCTCGCGATATCCTTTGCTATCTTTTCCGCCTGCGCATAGCCTAATTCGCGCCTGCGTTTTCTTGAAGTCGGCACCGCTGTCACGAAGTCGATCTTCTCCATAAGCTCACCCACCAGCTCGGTCATGAGTACCCCGAACGTTTCGTAGGAATACGCATAGCCACCGTTTTTCATGCGCAGTATTGCAAGCCTTGCTCTGCCGTCATAATAGCAGCATGACAGCAGCCTGTCCACGTTTTCGGGAGCCTCGGGCGGCTCTGTCATAAATTCAAGCTTACCGTAGCAGCTCTCGCACCAGTAATCTGCCATTCCCACGACCTTATCGCAGAAAGGACAGCGGTTCGGCAGCACCAGCGAAACGGCTCTGCGACGAAGCTCATACAGCCTATACAAAGTGATCCTCCAGCATCGGCTT
>JAZNWG010000079.1:0-6461 GCA_045593225.1 Oscillospiraceae bacterium | reverse complement strand
AAGCGCTGTGATCTTTTCCTGTTCAGTCATTGTATCGTCCTCCTGATAATTATCTTTGGCTTATATAATCGTGTACTGAATTCAATCATTATGCTTTACAAAAACATAATCTATATTGCTTATCTCAAACCCCAGTGACGTAAGCACGCGCATAACGGCAGGATTGTTTGCCGAGATATGCCCGAGATACTTTTGAGCGCCTGCCTGCATTGCGAGTGCCAGCCCCGAATACTGAACGCACAAGCCCATGCCCGAGCCCTCATACTGCTTATACACTCCTGCAAGTATGCCATCATAAACGCCCGACGTCTTCTCTCTGTTAAGGAAAAAGCCGACCTGTTCGCCATTGTATTCCGTCTTATAAGGGATATCTCCCGCTGCGATAAGATCCGATACCCAGCCCTTATATCTGTTGGCAGCCTGTTCTGCTGTGAAATAAGGATCAAGACAGACCCGATCTGTAGTGAATATGTTCTTATCTATCTCGCTGTACAGCCTTGCGATATCATCATCGTTCATCGGGGCAAAGCTGCACTTGCTGCATATTTTCAATAATCTCTCAGAAATTTGGAATTTTCTCAGATCATTTGTGAGGTTTATTGCGGTCTCGGCAAATGAGTAGCCCCGCTCCTGAATAAGCCTTACAGCATCATGCTTATAAGAAGGTATCTTCGCGACCATGTACTGAGCTTCCTCTATACTGTCCAGCAAGCGCACGATATCATCAGCAGTGTCCGCCGCTTCAATATGAAGCTCAATACAGCTCACACCCAGATTGCGCTTTTCCCATACTGCGTCGATCGCTTTCATTTGATCTCCTCTGTTTCAACGGTTTCAGTTTCTTCTCTGATAACGTACTGCGGCGATTTGTTGAGGCAGATATAAATTCGTCCTATGTATTCTCCGATAAGTCCCAGCATAAGAAGCTGAATACCGCCGATCAAAAACGACACTGAAATAAGCGAGGTCCAGCCGACAGCGGTATCCGGATTTAAAAACTTATTGATCACCGTGTAAATAAGGCCGCCAAATCCGCCAAAAGCAAGGATAGCACCTGTCCACGAGCCTATTTCAAGAGGCTTTACCGAAAACGCAGTAAAGCCGTTAAGCCATAAGCCCAACAGCTTTCTAAAGCTGTAACCCGATCTTCCTTGTAGCCTTTTTTTATGAACGGCTTTTACATAGCCTATTTTCCTTGTGGTACGAAATATCAGACCCGGCAGATAGGGGTATGCATTATCATATCTGATCATCTCGTCGATCACGAAGCGTCTGGCAACGTAAAAGCTGCTGCCTTTAAAATCCTTTGGCGCGTTAATAAACACCTTGCACATAAGGAGCGCAAACGATGAGCCCATCCTCCTGTACAAAGGCTCTTTCCTGCCCTCGCAATAAGAATATACGACATCATTATTGTTGTCCAATTCGTCCAGCAGCATACGAAGATATTCTATCGGGGATTGTCCGTCATCGTCCAGAGAGATCACTACATCGCCTGTCACCTTTCTGTAGCCTGCAAGAAGCGCTGCATGCTGCCCGAAATTTTTAGCCAGACACACTCCTTTGACGTGGTGATCAGAAGCACAGATATCTTTTATCGTCTCCCACACATTGTCAGGAGAGCAATCATTGACCAGTATGATCTCATAGTCACCGAGCTGTTCTTTTTCAACGGTTTCCTGAATTTCCTTGACCACAGTACCGATCGTTTTTTCGGATTGATAGCATGGTATAACAAACGAATACTTCATAATCCCTCTTTATAATCGCATAAGTCATCAGCGTACAGCAAAACATTAACACAACATGCTGATATTCATATTTAATTATACCATATCTGACTAGGCTTGTCAATATCGGTACAGCAGTGCGCCATACGGCTTGCACAGCATCACAGATGATAAAAACCGTAACCGTCTATAGGCAATTTTGCTGTCTCCGTGGGCAAACGATCGCAGCGTTCCAAGACCCCTCTCCAGGCAGCAAGGTGACCGAGAGAACTATAAAATAAAGCGTTGCAGAATAGGCGGAATCCTCCCCAAATGCAACGCTTTTTATAAGCAGTTCAGGAACTCGGTTTTTATAGGTAAAACAAAATACCGTGACTGTTGTGGGCCTGCGGATATCACAACACGCATACCACTCCTGCAAGAAGCATGAGTATTGCAGGAACGATATACTTTCTGGGGTGATGCCACAGGTCGCTCTCTGTTTTCCATTCTGTAAGCGGAAACCTCATTTCCATAATCACTGAACCGAACGCCGAGAGCAGTGCAAAAACAACTGCCAGCACGATGTTTTTCGGCTCAATACTGCCTGTCTGCAGTCCGAAGCTTGCAAGATAAAATGTATAGGCGATGACATTATTTATCGCTATGAAAGAAAAATACGGCAGGCAGAACATACGTGTTGCCGAGGGGAGAAAATGAATAGCTTCTCTCAGATAGCTGTCTGCCGAAACCAGCACGCACAGAGGTGTATTTATTGACAGAATGGCAAAGCCAACGGGCAGAAAAGCATCAGCTCCGCTTTCCCTTAACAAAAACGGAAAAACAATTCCCACTGCCCACATTGCAGCGGTGTTGATGAGGTAGTTCTTACGCGCTATCATATAGCGGAAAAGATATTTCCATACGCTGTGCTTTTGAGAGCTTTTAAGGACAGCAGTTGCCGTAAAGCTGTTGATGAAATTATAAGGGTCTGCGGTCAGAAGTACGAGCATCGCAACGATAAGGTCTGCCAAAAGAAGGACAACAGCGTATTCCGAAAAAACAGCCGCAACCGAGACTGCCGCCCATGCAAGACCTACGATACGGTTCTTTTTCATAGCGTACACGGCAGAAGTTACAAAAACGCCGCCCAGCATACAGATGACTGAGCCGACCATCTCCGTGACATCAGGTACAGATACTGCGAACATCACAGCCATCAGCAGTGCTGATTTTGTGACAACAGTGTAAAGCCCGTAAGCGCAAATATACGAAAAGGTAAAGTCGTGCTTTCTGAAAGGAAGTGCGGCTATACCGCTAAGCTCCGCGGAATTGTCAGAGGACAGCGAATGCCACATGATGCCTGCGGTAAAAGTACCCGACATAAGATATTTTATAAACGGCGCGATGGTTATTCTGATCTCCGCCATATACAGTCCGAAGAAAACCGCCGCGCAGATAACCAGATATTTCAATATCTTTTCAAAGCCGTTGCCGAAAAGCTTTTTTCTGAATACATTAAATAACATTGTCAAGCTTTAAAACCTTTCTTACGCTTTCGGCAGTTATTTCTCCGCCTGTAAAGGTGCGCGAAATATTGCCGTTTTCAAGCACCATGACCCTGTCAGATGTGAGTGTGATGCTTTCGAGAATATGGGACGAAAACAGCAGCGTGCCGTGCTCCTTGTAGCCTGCGATAAGGCTGTACAGGAACTCCGTGCTCTGAAAGTCCAGACCGTTTACAGGCTCGTCAAGAAACAGGAGCGGAGCTTTCAGCGCAAAGGCTGTGATCAGGTTCACCTTGCGCCTGTTGCCCATTGACAGGTCTTTAAGGAGCTTGTTCTCATACTCCTCAAAGTGAAATCCATTTACAAGCTCCGATACATCGGGCAGCTTTTTTCCGTAAGCCGAAAATACGTATGACAGATATTCTCTGAATGTGAAATAACCGAAGGAGCTGTCCTCGGAAAATACGGTGTATCGCATCGTTTTGAACTTGCTGTCGCGGAATGTCACAGGCTTTCCGTCAAAGGATATGCTGTCGGCGTTATAGCTGTCAAGCAGTCCCGAAAGTACCTTTATCAGCGTTGTCTTTCCTGCACCGTTAAGTCCGATAAGACCAACGATCTCGTTTTTATGAAGCTCAAAGGAAAGCTCTGACAGGATGTTGTTTCCTTTTTTGTACCAGCCGTTAAGCTTATTTATCTGTAAGATGTTTTCGCTCATTACTTATTGCCCTTTTCCTTTTTTCTCATGCTGTATGCAGAGCCTAAGTAGATCGCTCCGACTATCACTCCAACCGCCGCCATTGTGTGGTTTGCAGTAAAAAAGCAGTAGCCGCCAACAATGATCCAGATGATTCCTATAATAATTCTTGTGTAGATATGTCTCATGATATTTCCTCCGTTTGTGTGTTTCTGTTGTGATTACATGATAACATAAAAATAAGCCGTCTGCGGAAATGTCCGCAAACGGCAGTTTTTTGTCCGTGAATTGTCAGTCTTTTTCAAACGACATGGTTGCGACCGCTGTAAAAACACCGTTTTCCGCGGCAGTTCGTACAGTTCCGCTGTATTTTTCGGCGGCAGTTCTCGCGCTTTCTATGCCCCAGCCATGAAGTCCCTTTTCGGTCTTTGTGGTCCTGAGCTTTCCGTCAGAGGCTCTCAGCTCACCGCTGAAGGTATTAGCCACTTTTATGACAAGCATGCAGTTTATTCTGCGTATAGCAAGCCTTATGCTGCGGCTTTCAGAGGAACTGTCCTTTCTAACGGCGTCAAAGGCATTATCCAGAAGATTTCCCAGCACCGCACACAGGTCGGCTCCGCCTATATTCGTACCCTTAGGAAATTCGATCTGCGTTTCAAAGCTAATGTTTTCGTTCTGTGCTGCGGCAATCCTGCTGTTTATGAGATAATCAACCGTTTCATCACCCGTCCATACGGTTGACGCGATACCGCTTACAGGCTTCTGCAGGTCATCAAGGTATTCGATAGCCTTGTCGTATTTTTCGGCGGTCAGCAGACTGCGCACAGCGCCTATATGGTTGTGCATATCATGAAAGGTCTTTGCGTTTTCGGAATATGCTTTGTTCAGCACATTATAATCTCTTTCCAGCAGTTCAGCTTGTCTTTCTTTAAGCTCAGCAAGCTCTTTTTCTGTTTCATACTGCCTGCTCAGCCTGTGTACCATGATACCAGCAAGCAGAATGACCGAGAGGATAAGATATGTAAAGGTCATATCACTCGAGGTCGTATCCTCCGAAAATGCAACTACTCCGAACATTCCCAAGACCGCAGCAAGGGAAGCGGCTCGGATAGTCACTTCCCTGCCCTTGTACATCAGCACAGCAGCAACTACAAGCACGATGTTTACTATCCATAAAGGAAGCTGTCCAAACAATGCGGTCCTGACCGAAAACTCGCTTATGCTGAAAATAGATGCAAGTGCTTTTCCGAAAATAAACGTCCACAGAGCAATCCCTATCTGGTACATGATGCAGAAGAACAGGTCGTTTCTGCGGTCGGCTCTGTCGGCAAGCTCAAGGCACGGCAGGACTGCAACTACCTCACACAGTGGAATATACAGAAGCGGCATATCCGTAAAAAGCAAAACAGCACAGGATAACGCCGCACCTGCCGCAGAAATCAGCAGGGCTTTGATATTCGGCTTTTCTTTTGTAATAAAGAACAAGCACAGAATGATACGAACAAGGGAGGCGAGAAATTCTGAAGCTATCGTCATATCACATTCCCCCAGTAATTATTTATCTGCTCCTTTACCGCCTGAAGATGCGAGCGGCTTATAGGAAGCACTGTTCCGTTTTTCAGCACAGCGGTGCTGTTCTTTATCTGCATGATGTGGATAAGATTTACGATATATCCTCTGTCGATGAATATGAACTCTTCCGAATCAAGCTCGTCAAAAACTGCCTGCAGGCTTTTGCGGACCTTTGATACTCCGTCAGCTGTATTGATGGCGGCATTTTTTCCGTCACGCTCGATATACAGGATATCTCTGAACGGTATTTTTTCAAATCTGCCTTTTACCTGTATCGTATAGCTTTTGTCAGCTTCAAGATTTATAAGCGAAACAGCGTCCTTTATCGCAGTGGGCAAGCGTTTTACAATGTCGGATTTCGGCACATATCTGAAGATAGACAGTTCAAAAGCGTCTATGGCGTATTCGATATGCGAAGTAATGAAAATAATGCGTATATCGGGCAAAAATGGCTTTATTCTTTCAGCAAGCTCCATACCTGAAATTTCAGGCATTTCGATATCAGAAAGCAGTAAGTCATAATGAAAACCGTCCTCTGTTATATCATAAAGCAGATTGCGGCTGTCTGTATACAGGGTTATTTCTGCGGTAACACAAAGCTCTGCCAGCGCTGTTTCCAGTACGGCTTTGTTTTCTTCCGCAAGACGCCTTTCATCATCGCACACAGCGATACGAAGCATAGTATCTCCCCTTTCTGTTGTCATGCACTTTTAAAGTATAGCATTTTACGAGGAGTCAGTCAAGCGTAAAGTCAAAATATGATCAAGGCTGTCAAAAAACCAAAATACCGTAGCTGAGCGTATCAACTACGGTATGAATATTAGTAAAAATTCCCGTTTTTAAGACAAAATAACCCGAAAATCCTTTAGATGTCTTTAGATGCTCGAGAGTAAACGGGAAAAAATAAAAGGCTCTGTTTCGCACAACAAAGCCTTTTACTTGGCGGAGATTGCGGTGATCGATACAACTTCACAA
>JAZNWG010000078.1:0-7646 GCA_045593225.1 Oscillospiraceae bacterium | reverse complement strand
CTTTTCCATGTGCAGGACATATCCTCGCAGCTTTGCTGCCTTACGCTGCGACCTGTGGTGAATGAAACCGTCATTGACGTTTGTGCCGCTCCGGGCGGAAAGAGCTTTACTATGGCTCAGCTTATGGGCAACAACGGCAGGCTTTGCAGCCTTGATCTGCACGATATGCGCGTAGCGCTTATAGAGGACGGCGCAGCAAGGCTGGGAATACGCATAATTGACGCAAAGCAGGGCGACGCGACAAAGTACAACACCGAGCTTCCGCAGGCGGACAGGGTACTGTGCGATGTGCCGTGCTCGGGACTCGGCGTTATCCGCAGAAAGCCCGAGATAAAGTACAAGGACCCCGAGGAGTTCAGGGACCTCCCCGATATCCAGCGCCGCATACTTGAAACAGCGAGCAAGTACGTTAAGGTCGGCGGAACGCTTGTGTACTCCACCTGCACGCTCAGCCGCGCCGAGAATGACGATGTCGTGGACGCTTTCGCGGCTGTTCACCCCGAGTTTTCGCCGATAGTCCAGCACGTTCCGTACGAGGGCGCTGCGAACAGCTTCAAACGCACCTACTTCCCCGACGAGAACGGCGGCGACGGATTTTTTACAGCCTCATTCAGGAGAATTAAATAATGGATCAGCTTGAAAAGACAGACATACTTTCCCTTACAAGGGACGAGCTTATCGCAGAGATAACAGCGCTCGGCGAAAAGGCTTTCAGGGCAAAGCAGATATATGACTGGCTGCATGTCAAGAAAGTTACCGATTTTTCTCAGATGAGCAATATTTCTGCACAACTCAGGGATATGCTCGAAAAAAAGTTTTGTCTAAAATCACTAATTATCAAAAAAAAGCTTGTATCGGCAATAGATAATACGGTAAAATACTTATATGGTATGCCCGACGGCGAGTCGGTGGAGACTGTACTTATGGAATACAAGCACGGCAACAGCCTTTGCATATCCACTCAGGTGGGCTGCAGAATGGGCTGCCGCTTCTGCGCGTCTACCATTGCAGGCTTTGTGAGACATCTGCTGCCGAGCGAGATGCTGCTGCAGATATACGAAACGGAGCGCGACAGCGGACGTCATGTTGACAGCATAGTGCTTATGGGTATAGGCGAGCCGCTTGACAACTTCGACAATGTGATGAAGTTCCTGACGCTCCTCAACAACGAGGGCGACGGCATGGGCCTGAGGCACATATCGCTTTCCACCTGCGGCATAGTTGACAGGATATACGACCTTGCGGAGCTTAAAACAGGGCTTACGCTGTCGATATCGCTGCACGCGGCAACGGACGAAAAGCGAAGCTCCATAATGCCGATAAACAAAAAATATAACCTCCAACAGCTTATGAAAGCCTGCCGCGACTACTTCAAAAAGACGGGCAGACGCATAAGCTTTGAATACTCCCTCATTGAGGGAGTGAACGACACAGAGCAGTCCGCGGACGAGCTTATAAAGCTTCTCGGCGGCATGCTGTGCCATGTAAACCTTATCCCGATAAACGAGATAAGAGAGCGAGATTTCAAAAAGAGCCGTTATGTTGAGAGATTCCGTAAGCGCCTTACCGACGCGGGAATAAACGCAACGGTGCGAAGAACGCTCGGCGCTGATATAAGCGCTGCATGCGGACAGCTTCGCAGAGACGACGGCACAGGTCACGAGGCGGTGAAGGAATGAACGTATACAGCAAAACAGACATAGGCTTACAGCGCGAGGAAAATCAGGATACCGTGTGGTCCGAGAAGCTCAGCGAGACTGCATGCGCCGCAGTTTTGTGCGACGGCATGGGCGGCGAGCAGAGCGGCGGACTTGCGAGCCAGATGGCAGTTGACATCATCTCGAAGCGTATCAAGGAAAGCTTTTCCGAGATGATGAACAAGAACTCCGTAAGAAATCTGCTTATAACTGCAGTTTCCGCGGCAAACAGTATCGTCTACGAAACGGCGCAGAGGGATTTTGACAAGTGCGTTATGGGCACCACCTGCGTTGCGGCGATAGTTTTCGGCGGCTGCGCGTACATAGTAAACGTCGGCGACAGCCGTGCGTACCACCTGTTTACCTCGGGCGAGGACGAGTGTATCCGTCAGGTCACCCGCGATCATTCCCACGTGCAGGAGCTTGTGGAACGCGGCGAGATCACTGAGGAGCAGGCAAAGACCCACCCCAAGCGCAACAAGATAACACGCGCTATCGGTGCGGACAGCAGCGTTACTCCCGACTATTTCGAGCTTGATATGAACGACGGCGATATGCTGCTTCTCTGCTCGGACGGACTTTCCTCCTACGGCGATGATATGGATATCCTTGATATCTGCTTCGAGGTAAAGCCCGAGGACTGCGCAGAGGCACTGGTGCGTTACGCAAACAACAACGGCGGCCACGACAACGTTTCCGTGGCTTTTGTGACCACTTAATTATTACAGTTTGATTACAGTTTCCCGAAATCTGTTGACAAAATTTCGGATACATGGTAGCATAGGTATGTAAGTTAAAATGCGTTTCCATACGGCGCGACAGAAAAACGGCAGGTCGGTCATTGGGCGAGAGGTCATTGAACGACGATGCCTCAAAAAATGTATGGAGCAAAGGCGGAAAATACATGGATAGTAACATTGGAAAGAAGCTTGACGGACGCTATGAGCTGCTGGAGCTTATAGGCGTAGGCGGAATGGCCGATATCTATCAGGCAAGGGATATCGAGGAGGACCGCATAGTTGCGGTGAAGATCCTCAAGACGGAGTTTGCAGGCAGCGATGAGTTCCTGCGCCGCTTCCGCAACGAGTCCAAGGCGATCGCGCTGCTTTCTCACCCCAACATCGTAAAGATCTATGATGTAGGATTTACAGAGAAGGTGCAGTTCATCGTTATGGAGTACGTTGACGGTATCACTCTTACTGATTACATCGAGCAGCAGAGCGTGCTGAAGTGGCGCGATTCGATCCACTTCACAGTGCAGATACTGAAGGCTCTGCAGCATGCGCACGACAGAGGCATAGTTCACCGTGATGTAAAGAGCCAGAACGTTATGCTGCTGCGTGACGGCACTATCAAGGTCATGGACTTCGGCATCGCACGTTTCAACCGCGAGAACAACAAGACCATGTCCGAGAAGACCATCGGCTCGGTACATTACATCAGCCCCGAGCAGGCCCGCGGCGACATCACTGACGAGCGCAGCGACATCTACTCCGTAGGCGTTGCTCTCTACGAGATGGTTACAGGCAAGAAGCCGTTTGACGGCGATACTCCCGTTTCCATTGCGCTGATGCACATGCAGAGTACTCCCAAGAAGCCCACAGAGCTCAACAGCACTATCCCCGAGGGTCTGGAGCAGATAATCCTGCGTGCTATGCAGAAGGAGCCCGGCCAGCGTTATCAGACAGCAGGCGAGATGATAAAGGATCTTGAAGAACTGAAGAAGGATCCCGGTATCATTTTTGAATACAAGTACAACTCCACAGACGGCACAACAAAGTATTTTGACCGTCCCATTCCCGCAGGTGAGCAGGAGCAGCCCCGCCGCCGCAAGGAGATGGTAGTGGAGATCCCCGATGATTACGATGACGACTACGATGAGGACGATTATGATGACGATGACGACGAGTACGAGGATCGTCGCTCACCGCTTATTCCTATCCTGTTTGCGGTAGGTACTGCGTTCATCATTGCGACCGTGTTCCTTGTGCTGATGCTTGTAAACAAGTATTTCGGTGAGAACAGCACCCAGTCGCCCTCCGGAAACATAAGCGATGATACCTCTATCAGTATCACAGCAAGCGATGAGCTGCTTATGCCTAACCTTATCGGCTACACTTGGGACCAGGCTGTGGAAAAATACGGCGAATACATCAACCTTGTTGCTCAGCAGGAGTTCTCCTCCTACGCAAAGGACGAGATCTTCGAGCAGGAGTTCCCCGAGGGCAGAAAGGTAAAGGTAGGCGCTACCGTTACTGTAAAGGTAAGTAAGGGTATCAAGGAAGTTGAGATACAGGACGTAACAGGCCTTGCTGTTGACGCAGCTGAAAGAAAGCTGCTGAAGGACGGCTTTGTGGTGAAGAAGTCCTTTGAGGAGAGCGAGGATATCGCCGAAAAGAACGTTATCAGAACAGAGCCGCCCGCGCATGAGATGGCGCAGCAGGGCTCTACTGTCATCATCTATGTAAGCCTTGGCGCAGGTGATACGCTGATGACTGTTCCGAAGCTCACTGATATGCCTATTTCCGAGGCTCTCGAGCGCTGCGAGGAGTATGACCTTGTTCCTAAGATCACTCTTGTTGACAGCGAGGAGGAGAAGGACCTTGTACTCTCCCAGAGCATTGAGCCTGGCGAGTTCGTAGACAAGAACACCGAGATCGAGCTTGAGGTAAGTACAGGCGAGATCCCCGAAAAGATCATCAATATCAGAGTTCCGATCCCCGCAAGCGCAAAGGGCGAGTTTGAGTTCAAGTACTACCTTGACGGTGAGCTTGACGCTGAATCCAGCGGCAAGATACTTGATGTAGAGCTGATCGCCGAGGACGGCATCGCGCTTTCGCTCAAGGGCAAGCCCGGCGATGTCAAGGAGTTCGTTGTTAAGGTAACTTCTACAAAGACAGGCGCCAGCGGAACCTATATGATCATCGAGTTCAGATTTGCTGAAAACGAGGACGATAAGAACGATTATGAGGTCCTCGAGAGAAATTCGGGCATCTTCAAGGAGCTGCTTGAGGCTGATCCTGTTGAGAGCGGCAATGATGACGATGTCATCGGCGATGGCGACGAGGTGCTTGACGGCGATCAGTCCACCGAGGCAGGAGATACTGTCGAGCCATCCGAGGAAACAACAGAGCCCGAGCCCGAGGAGGAAGAGCCTGCAGACGAGGGCGGACTCCCTGTGGAGTAATAGGAGGAGATCATTATTTCTGCTGAATTCAACGGCAAGATAATAAAAGCGGTTGGGGGTATCTACTATGTAGATGCCCTCGACGGCGTATTGAAAGGCGAGACGGTAAAGTGCAGCGCGAGAGGTATCTTCCGCAAGGACGGAATAAGCCCCTCGGCAGGCGATAATGTCCGCGTAGTGACCGAGGATAACACCGACCCTGTCATTGCCGAGATATACGAGCGAAAGAACTTTCTGATACGTCCGCCGCTTGCAAATCTTGACGGAATAGTATTTGTAAACAGCTGCATAGAGCCGCTGCCCAACCGCTTCGTGCTGGACAAGCTGGTTGCTATCGCAGACAGCAAGGGTATCGAGCCGCTTATCGTGTTCACCAAGACCGACCTGAAGGACGCGGGCGAGCTTATCGACATCTACAAGTCCATCGGTATCGAGGTCTGCCTTGTAAACAACATCACAGGCGAGGGCGCGGACAGCGTTCTGCGCTTTATCGAGGGCAAGGTGACGGCGTTCGTGGGAAACTCTGGCGTAGGCAAATCCAGCCTTATGAACGTGCTGTTTCCCGAGCTTGCGCTTGAAACGGCGCATATCAGCAAAAAGCTCGGACGTGGCAGGCACACCACCCGTCAGGTGGAGATGTACAAGCTTGCAGGCGGCTATGTTGCGGATACTCCCGGCTTTTCGACGGTTGAGACGGAGCGCTACTGCCGTATCCCGAAGGGCGAGCTTGACAGCGCGTTCCGCGAGTTCGGCGAGTTTATGACAGAGTGTCAATTCGCAAACTGCGCTCATATAAAGGAAAAGGGCTGCGCTGTAAGAGCGGCGCTTTCTGAGGGTAGGATACCTCAGTCGCGCTATGACAGCTATCTCAGAATGTACGAGGAAGCGAGCAAGATAAATGATTGGGAATAAGATATGCTCAATAATCTGTGGTGCGCCCGACGGAGGTCTTGACAAAAGCCTTGTCGAGGGCCTTGTGATATGCGCGGACAGCGGACTTCACCATGCGATAGCGGCTGGCATCACGCCCGATATCGTGGTCGGCGACTTTGATAGCTGCACCGCGGAGCTGCCGCAGGACGCGGAATGTATTCGGGTATCGCCGATCAAGGACGACACCGACACTATCCTTGCCGCAGATACGGCGATAGAGCGTGGATATACCGAGCTGCGGTTCTTCTGCGCAGTGGGTGGCAGGTTCGATCACACGTTCGCGAACGTGCAGATGTTAAGCTATCTTCGCGAAAAGGGCGCAAACGGCACGTTGTACGGAAATGCAGAAAAGCTGTATCTTCTGTGCGGAGGCGAAAGCGCTGATATAGCGAGGTCCAGCGGCTTCGTTTCGGTGTTTGCGCTGTCCGACAGCGCAGAGGTAAGTGAGACGGGCATGAAATATCCGCTCTCGCACCATGAGCTTAAAAACAGCTTTCCGCTCGGCGTCAGCAACGAGGTCGCAGAGGCTGTGGGAAGCATTGAGGTGCATGGCGGCAGGGTGCTCATCTGCGAGTATTATGAATAAAAAACGGCTCGATCTCGAGCCGTTTTTATTATGTAGTCTCATGCGGCAGATCATGCTTCGGGAATTTCCTTCTCATAATTATGAAGCATATAAAATGCGCAATAAACGTGATCGTCCAGGACAGCGGATAGGAGAGGAACAGCATAAATTCCGTGTGGTACTGGGGGATAGTGAATATCGTGAATATCCACAGTATCCTTAGTCCGCATGCGCCGAGCAGCGAAACTATCGTCGGAGCTACCGCGTAGCCCATGCCGCGTATCGCGCCTACTATGCAATCCATAAGACCACAGGTGAAGTAGAACACGCAGACAAGACTCATTCGCGTGAGGCCCGGCTCTATTATTTCGGGGCGCGGGTCATATATGCTCAGCAGCGGGCCGCCTAAGATGTACGCGAGATTTCCGAGGACGAAGCCCGTCACCGCTGCACACGCACAGGCTATTATAGCAATGCGGTTTATGCGGCTGTATTTCGCAGCGCCTATGTTCTGGCTGACGAAGGTCAGCGCGCCCTGCGAGAATGCGTTCATCGACACCCATACAAAGCCCTCGATGCTTGCTGCGGCTGCGCTTCCCGACATGACTACCGAGCCGAAGCTGTTAATGGAGGACTGGATAACTACGTTTGACAGCGAGAACACCACGCCCTGAAAGCCTGCGGGAAGTCCTATGCCGAGTATCTTCATGGTTATCACGCGGTCGAGTCTGAGCTTTCTGAAATCGAAATGGAACGCGTCTGTCTCCTTGATAAGACAGCGTATCACGAGGAACGCGGAAACGCACTGCGAGATGACTGTCGCAAGCGCAACACCTGCAACGTCCATTTTGAACAGTATAACGAAGATAAGGTTCAGCACAACATTTATCACGCCTGCAAACGCGAGGTAATACAGCGGACGCTGCGTGTCGCCCTTTGAGCGCAGTATCGAGCTTCCGAAGTTGTATATCATCATGGCGATCATGCCGCCGAAGTAGATGCGCAGGTACACTGTGGAAAGCTCCAGCACCTCGGGCGGAGTGTTCATCATAAGCAGCATCTTGTCCGCGAAGATAACTCCCACAACGGTGAGGATAAGTCCGCTGATGACGCTTAAAAGTATCGAGGTATGTATCGTTTTGTTCACGCGGTCGTTGTCGTTTGCGCCCATGTAGCGCGAGGTCATTACATTAGCGCCCGTTGAAAGTCCGAGGAACAGGTTGGTGATGAGGTTTACGAGCGACGATGTCGAGCCTACCGCGGC
>JAZNWG010000077.1:0-31492 GCA_045593225.1 Oscillospiraceae bacterium | reverse complement strand
TAATCATTATATCACATAATTTGTATTAAGTCAAGGCTAATATGCCGATATATCGGCACGTTTTGCTATTTTGCTATAGCTTTGTAGCATTCTGGTCGCATTCACGACCTGTTCGTGTGACTTCACATAACGTGACTGCTTTTTATGTTATCACAGATCATACTGTTTTGCAAAAAGTATTTCGCCCATAATGAGCGCGATGTTTGCTTGTCCACATACCGTATCAATAGAAGTAAAATCAGATTTGATCTCAATGTTATTGCGAATGAACGTTTCGATCTTCTGCGATGTTATATCATCAGCGTCAAAGTTTTTGAAGAAGTCTGCACAGATTCGCATTACGATGTGGAAATGTGATCCCATATCAGCATAGTGTATGGTCTTGTCATATTTCGAATATACATATGAATATGTATGTCGTTTGTCATATTCGATGTACTCGTTGGCAGCGGCCTCATCTTTTTGCAGAAAATCGTATGTATGCTGCACTAACATATTGATCTCATCTTCTCCGATTGTTGTGCCGTCAGGAAATAATGTTTCCATGAATGTCTGGAAGATATCGTCTGATTCATTGTCAAACCGAGCATGAAATACGGCAATATCCCGAGCCGAGTAGTGATTTTCAAATTGGATCATTATGAGCAAGCGCACCAGATTAGCAGGTGATTGACATGTAAAATGAAGCTTTTCCATTTTTATATTCACCTTTTGATCAAGCAAACCATTGGAAATGCGCAATCAGTGATAAAACGATGGCTGGAACAAATATTGCAGACAGACTGATTATGCTCAAAACAAGCTTTGTTTTATGTGTCATTTTGATCTCCTTTTCGTGTTGATTGAAATAGACATCAGCAGGGCGAAGCCTGCTGATGTTTTGTATTTTGCGTTACAGCATTATGTACCCGTTGAGCCAAAACCACCATCGCCTCGTGCGGTTTCCGTGAGCGCGTCAGTTTCAGAAACAGCAGGGAAGAGGACAGGTGTTACGATCATCTGTGCAATACGATCACCGTCATAAATCGTTACAGGTTTATTTGAATTATTGTGAAGCGGTATCTTGATCTCGCCGCGATAGTCGCTGTCGATAACTGCAACACAGTTAGCAAGAATGATATTCTGTTTTACAGCGAGACCGGAGCGAGGATAGATGAGCAGTGCTACATCTTTGCGTGACGGTTCTACAGCAAGCCCGGTGGGTATCAGAATTGTACGATTTGGCGGGATGCTGACGCAACGAGTCTGGTCGAACGCCGTTTCATCTTTGTAATTCTGATGTACTGTTGTTGTCATAGGTGAGCCACCCAGTACTGTCATCTCAGTAGATGTGTCAGGCAGAATGGCGTACATGTCAAGTCCTGCGCTATCGGGTGTTCCGCGTGTAGGAAGAACGGCGTTAGGATTAAGCTTTTTGAATTTAAGTTCCATAATTATGTTTCCTCCGTATGTTTGATTTTTATCTTGTGGCTTCGATCACGATAGCGTGTTCATTTGTAGTAATGTACTTGATCTTCATATCAAGTATCGTTGCAAGCGGTTTCTTGAAACCATCTGTTTTTGTACTGAATAACACGGGCGCACCGCTGCCCCATTCAGTTCCTTTTTCAGTACAATCATAGATCTCATAGTTGCAGTTGCAATCGAAATCGTCGTTGTATACCAAATCGCCAACTAACATTGTATTTTACCTCGTTTCATGATTATATCAACCCAAATGTAGCGAATGTTACCTTTGAAGCTACAAGTAATAGACCGGCAATGATCAAAGTGATGCCGTTTATCAGTTCGTCTTTGTCGCCGAACATAAGCGCATGTGCGAACGCCCAAAAACCGGGAATAGTTAAACAAACTCCACCACTAGCAGCAACAATAAATATGATGTTAGCTATCAGCTTTTCTTCCGCGGTCAGCGGATCAATAGTAAGATTGCATGCAATCAGCACCAGAGCAAGAATTATACCCAGAATTATCGCAATTGATCTTAAAATCGCATTTCGTTTGCTCCGTGTTTCGGCAGAATCAGTCTTTTTTACAATTGGCTGAGTAGTTTTCACTGTTTCAGAAACAGATGTTACTGATACGGTCTCATCACGTAAATGCACAGGCGTTATGGCCGGGCATTTACTTGGTGTTTTTTCATCAGTGATGTGTATAGGTGTAAAACTACGTATTTCAGCAGATTCGCCGCCTGGCATATATTCTTCACATATATGTTCAGGCGTTATACAGGGTAATTCGTTTGCTGTTATGTATTGTGATGTATCGTCAGATACCATGCTAAGTGAGTCTTTTTTTGGCTTCATCAGAGATACTCTTTTGATTTCGTCAGTCATGTTGTCACCTCATTTAATTAGTTTGCTTTGAAGTTGTAAATGGGAATAATGCGTTCGAGAATTTCAACGGTAGGCTCGATGCACTCCATTATTTCTCTGTAGTCTTTGTAAGCAAACGGAGCTTCATCAAGCGTGTTTTCATTTACACAAGTGGTATAGATACCAGCCTGCTCCATGGTATCAGCATATTTTTCAACAGAAAACAGCTCCTTTGCCTTAGAGCGGGAGTACAGTCTGCCTGCGCCGTGAGGTGCTGAATAGTTCCAGTCAGCGTTACCCTTGCCTTTACAGATAAGCATACCGTCACGCATATTGAGAGGAATGACAAGAATTTCGTCTTTCTTTGCAGAGATGGCACCCTTACGAAGTATCATAGTGTCAATATCAATGTAATTGTGAATAGACTGAATATGTCTTATGATCTTTCCGCCCATAGCGGTTGCGATCGTATTAAGCATGGTGAAACGGCTTCGGTTTGCAAATTCCTGCATGATAGCAACATCGTGCAGATAATCCTGCATATCCTGTCCCGTAAGATAGCACAGGTCGCAAGCTACGCTTATCTTGTTCTGCTTTAACCAAGCTTCACGCTCTACAGGGGGAATAGACTGCAACTGCTCCTTTAACACCTTATGGTTATGCTCCTCTGTACGCTTCTCAGCAAGACCCTGATAATACTTGGCTACGGCAAGACCTATGTTACGACTACCGCTGTGTACGGCGATATAACCGTTCCTGTAGGCTTCAATGAAATGATTGCCGCCGCCAAGAGTGCCCATAGCACGCTTCGCTCTGTCCTGTACTTCTTTTGTGAGCTTGTCCCAGCATAAAAGGTTGGAGAAGTCGAAATAAACCTCGTTTTCGTGCACTTCCATACCATGAGGGATGTTCTTTCTGATAACCTCGTCCAGCTCAGGGAGGCAATTCTTAAAGTTAATGTCGGTCTTCACAAGGTCGACGCCACATCCGATATCGACTCCGACCAAGTTTACGCACACCTTGTCGGTAACCTTCATCGTAGTGCCGATAACGCAGCCTGCACCCGCATGAGCATCAGGCATGATGCGGATATGTGCGTTTTCGCCAAGAGGAGAGTTTGCCATTGTAAGAACCTGTGAAACGGCTTCCTGTTCAATGGTTTGTGCGTAAACAGTCACGTCGCCATGCTTGGATTCAAGATGAAACATTATATCATTCCTTTCTGTTTTTAGTCGTCATATTCAAGCGTATCTTTGAAATCGTCGTTGAGTTCATATATAGGATAACAGATAAATCCTGAGCTGAGCATGCCGCCGGTAGGGTGTGCGATCTTGTTTTCTTCAAGCCATGCACCCATGTCAGGATTATTGTTTGTGTCAACAGCAAATTGATCAAGCGGAAGCATGTCGATGTTTGTTGATACACCAGTATAGTAATTACTATCGGGTGTTTCAAGTATCACGGCTGTGTTTTCGGGATTTACATATTTGCTGATAATGATGCGTACATCAGTGTCATCATAATGGTAAGTGTTTTTGGAAACTTTGGTGATCGACGTCATATTTAGCTCCTTTTTATCTAAATGGTCGGAGATCGGCTGCTGTAAACTTGCATTTTTCGCAAGTGCCTCTGAATCCATAAGTATAATTCCCATACCCGCATTCAGGACACACATAGCAGCCCTGATCAAAAGGTCCGACTAACTCAAATGTCTTATTACTCTGCTCTTTGCCTTTACTCTTAATATGCTTTCTGTTTTTTAACAATCTGAGGTTATTGAGAATATTCATAGTGTTCCTTTCTGTTTAAATAGTTAGTATGGCTCCCCTGTTAAACAGGGGAGCATTTGTCACATTATTCGACAATAACGATCTCATAGCGACCCATATCAATGACATTTTCATTGTTGGGTACGCCGTTGGCAAAAACATCGCAGCCCAGATAACATGTAATGGCACGCAGAAGGGTGTTAATGTTGTATCCATCTGTGCTGTAGCGATAATACGCAGTGATATTGTCTTCGATGTTATCAGCGATATCTGCCTTTCCTACTGCTCTGAACTGTTCAATGAGCATTTCATTGCTTACGTCGATGAAATCCTGTGAACAAATATCATCAGCGGTCTTGAAGATATTGCGCACTGTCTTTTCTGAGAGCTTTTCGTAGGACAGAAGCACACACTCGGTCTTTTCTATCTCAGTACCACCACTATCGTATAACGAGACATCAACAGTGCATGCGTATGTATCAGTCTGAATGGCATACTCGGCAAGTCTTTCCTTGAATTCGTCGAGGAAGAGTACGTCGAGGGTTTCGATCTTGTCTGCATACGCCGTTGAAGGCAGCTTTTCGTTCTCCTGACGTGCGTCAGCATACGCGTTCACAATTTCATTCATAAGTGTTGTGTCGGCAAGAAGCTTATTGCCATCATAGAGATATCTCATGTTATGCTTGATATATCTTTCAACATCTCTGCGATATGTTGTTGCTACACGGATCGCACGAACGACGCTTTCAATGTCGTTTACATCAAGCTCTACAGAGCCTGTTTCATTTGAAAGCGCGAGTGTGTTGTTGTTAAGTGTTACATTTGTATTCATAATAATAAGTCCTTTCTTATTTTGTGCGGCGTTATGTATTTGCCGCAATGATCTCATCGAGTGTTCGAGGCGTATAGTCCATATATGGCAGCATGCAGCCGACATTGTACATGTTACACGGCGTATCATATAGAGCAATCATTTCCGCTTTGATATGTTCCATCATGTTGTGTTCGAAAGATGAATGTACATGTCCGTAGAGATGATACCAGCCATAATAATGATTGCGGAAACAGGGAATAGGATAGTGGCACAAAACAATGTGTCTGTCGTTATCCGCGATCTCAGCATAATCCTTTATCCATACGAATGCGTTTTTCATTTCATCATTGATATCATCGTGATTACCTTTGATGAGGTACTTAATACCATTAAGTTTACGAAGAATATCAACTGCGCCGGAGTTTTTCCAGAACATATCGCCGAGAATATACACATTGTCGTTTGCAGCAACACGATCGTTCCAGTTTCGGATCATCGTTTCTGTCATATCGTTTGTATCGAAAAACGGACGGTTATCGTATGACAGAATATTTTTATGAGCAATGTGCATGTCAGCAATGTAAAAATTCCGAGACATATTATGTGGCATCCTTTCTCTGAATAATATCTATAATAGTGTCTGAACCATGCATGTTATCGTGAATATAGTTTAACAGCAAATGTGCGAGTTCAAGTGTAACTTCACCATATTCACTTTTTGCCTCAACGTTATGCGTCAACGCATAATCAAGACCATGGACGGATTGTTTATTCATTTTCAACAAATCCTTTAGCAAAGGTTTGGGAAAATTGTTATCTGATTCAACAATGTTTAACGGTTTCATATTACGGCTTTCCTTTGTATTTTGATTTATACCATCAGGCGCATAGCGCCTGATGGATATGTTTTATGCGTATCAGAACAGATAATTCGGATCCTTGATCCATTCGCAGGGATTATTACATTTACATACAGAGCAACGTGTCAGACTCTGTTGGTTTGGTTTTACTCTGCGCTCATATTTGGCCATAACGTCGCCCCATGTATAGATAGCATCTATATCAAGCTGATCCATGCTGTACGGAAAGCTTTCACAGAATATATCACGAACATTGCATGCGAAATCGCGTATTTCTTTCTGTGCGCAGCCGCAACAGCGTTCAACGACCATTGTATATATGTCGTCAGGTGCGCCTGTACACGTAAAAGGAATGCCGACGCCGACAGGTATTCGGCCACTCTTACACATATCGTCGATATCTTTTGCCCATTCACGTTTGAGATCTTCGTCAAGCTTTGCGTCATATCCATTGAATGGACAGGGAATAGATACAAAATGTGCATCGTTGAAGTCCATTTTCACAGTAAGACGACGATGGCGCTGTAACTGTGCAAGCATGGCAGGTGTTGCATATCCGCCAACAGTTATTGTATTATGACGTACATACAACTGTTGCACACTTGTTATCGGATTTATAAAGCTGGTGTCATTTTCATGTTCGGTTACAGGGAAGCAATGAAACACGGATAGACCGTCAGGGAAAGGCGGCATTATTGCGTTGGGAAAGCAATTTTTGATGTCCACAAGACCGTCTACCAGTATATTCATGTGTTTGATGCTTACGGCAAGCTCTTCAAGCTCATCGACAAGCTTTGCGTAAAATGTCGGGAGATGTTCTGAGCTATATGTGCCGACCCAGTATTCTCTCATATGAGTACACCAGTCATAAATGATGTTCCACTGACGTAAAGTCGCCGAATACGCCATTGTAGTCATCGGCGCATTGATATCAAGCATCATTCTGGCTCTTTCGGCAGCCATCTTTTCGACTCGCTTATCAGGATGATCGGGCAGAACCTGTTTGATATAGTCAGCACCTTTTTCGCGCCACTTGTCATACTTTTCGCTGTAGAGCGCGTCCATGATCGTATAACGAGCCGACTTTTCGCTTGTAACATAGAACTTCAGTGAATTTAACCACATCGCGAGTGCTTTTGAAATACCTGTGAGCTTAATTTCGACCCAAGCATGATCTGCAACAGACTGATGTCCGTTATTTACACAGTTTTCAAAACGCTTGATGTTGTTTTCAATTGTACATTTGTCGGATGTAAAATAGTCTTCAGGCATATAACAGATGCCTGCAGAATAACCTGCGATATTCCATAGATTAAGGGTATCAGCATTATCGAGAATGGTTTTGGGGTCGAATTTTGATAATGCGATGATATTTAACTTAAGAGCCATATGTCATCATTCCTTTCTGTTCAGATATTATATGATGTTGCCGTCTTTGTCGATCACAATGCTACTGATATCTCGATAATTCTGTACATCGATAAGTTCTTCGTCTGTTTCGGCTTGAATACAATAACTGTCCTCAATGTATTCACAGGCATTTGGTGTGAGCGGTATTTCGAAAAGTTTTGCTCTTGCTAAGTCAAGAGCTTCCTGCAAGTTGTCGGCTTCAACGCGAATGGTTGAATACATAGACCACTGTACTGGAATCAAGTATGTGGTACAGTCCTTTTTTTCAGGAAAATTGCTGTTTTTGTAATTCTTAAGTGTTTCGGACATTGTTTTCTCCTTGTATATTTAGTTTTCGATCAGGTGTGAATGCGAGAATCACACGAATCACATTGCTAGAGCATTTGGCAGCTTGCTCACCTGAACAAGCATACATTTGATTGCTATATGGGCAACATGAACAATGATCACGTACGAATTTGATAGCACTATTTGTGTCAGTGATGGTTACAATTCCATATGGCATTTCTATGATCATGTTATTTTCCTTTCTGTCGGTCTGCCCAAAATGCTAGCGTGTAATAGCCATCGCTGGTTCTTCCGCCGTTGCTGAATTTGTAGCAGTTATCGGGAAATTTTTTATTGAAATCGTTCCAACACTGTTTACATTCCTCTAAGGTTTCACCTTTGATAACAGCGCCATTGTCAAGAATTTTGATTTCAGCAGACATATCGTTATCCTCACTTGTTTCAGTATTCATCGGGGAACAGGATAGTGGTTACACTTCTATCCCATTCAGTGATGATATAGATGGTGCCTTCGCAGGTGTTATATGTTGCAAAAATTCTTGAATCACCGTTTTTGACAGCGTCATCGTTCAGCTGTTTGTCTTCTTCATATTTCATATCAGACCAATCCGCGTCACGGTATCTGCTGAACGCATTGGCTACATCTGTTTTGAACTGTTCATTGTTTTCAATGTGTTCGTTAATACCGGCGGTCATTACGACTTGACCAAGTTCGAATTTTGGCATAAGTTTTCCTTTCTCCTTACCAACCGAGCAAAACAAGAGTATCGTTTTCCCAGTCAAATGTTTTGTAGATTCTTACCAGCTCAAAAATGGCGTATTCAAAAAGCCAGCTGTTGTTGATGCGTTTGTTTGACGAATCAGTGTTGACAGGGAGAAAGCCGAACTTGTTCTTCCATTCCATCAACTGATTTTCAACGTGTATCTTACATCTCTGTTCAACAGTTAGATTACTATCCGCTTTTTCACGGAGGAGACTTTCGTAGTATTCGGAGATTTTCTGTGCATATATGTTGATAGCAGAAAGAAAATCATCCTTTGAGCAGATGACAGGGTCATAGTCTTCGTAAAAACGTTTCAGTTCTTCATTTCCGAAGATACTTTCGTTTTTCATCTGCATGTCATATGCCCAGTCAGCGTCTTTTCCGAAATCGTATATCTCGTTGCCGATATCATACGGAGCAAGATAATATTCATCATCGTCGTCTCCACAAATGGGGTAGCCCTTGTGCTTGCCCCAGTCGCAAAGCTCGGTGATGGTTTCGCATTTCTTTATGTCGCGTATATCTGTATTTGAAACCTTATGGAAACGATATCTGTAACCCATCGTGTTCTCCTTTTTTTGATCCTGTTTTTCTTTCATTCTTCATAAATTATTTGTTTGATAGGTTTGCTGTCGTTTTCGACAAGCTTGACGTCTATGTCGATCTCTGTGTTTCCGTCATAGTCATCACAAAATGTTTCGTTTTTGTCTAAACAAATGATCGATCCCATCAGGAAAGCTTTTACTATGATGGTATCGCTTTTGCGACCATGTATTGTATCACAGATGTGCTGAAGAAGGTTTATCATAGCAGCGAAACCATTTTCATTTTCGCCATAAACGCGTCTGATCTTTGTCGTGTGATCGTCAAGATACGTATATTCGTATAGATCATTATCAAAATATCGTGATGTATGGTTCTGGAAAATAGAGGTGTCATATCCCCAATCACCATCTGTATACATAGATAACTCAAGTATCAGTTTCTTTGACATATTGTCTGTTCCTTTTCCCATTTTTTTGTTTTAGGTGAAAAACAAACCGACAGGTGAGCGCCACCTGTCAGTCTGTTTGTGTCAATATTAAAGATTTGCGTAGATCTCACTGCCGTTTGATGTTTTTACAACGTCAATGCTTTGCGCAAAACGCGATTTCATCTCAGGGTCGTGAGTGATAGCAATGATCTTGAGGTTGCTGTATCGTCTCTGAATTGCTTCAAGAGCATCGCAATATGCCTCAATACCATTAGAATCAAGGAATGGCGGCTCGTCGATGAACAGGAAGCCGAGCTGAGTACCGCTTTCACTGGACTTTATTTCAGCAAGCGCCAGAACGATGGAAAGAGCAGCCTTTACACGTTCACCGCCGCTACGAGACAAGTAGGGAAGATCCCCTGTGACAGTATCACACACGATAATGTCCAGAGTAGCGACTTCTTTCTTTGTTGTAAGCATTTTCTCGGTCTTAAGTTCAATGGACATGGTGTTATTGGACATTTGACCAAGAATATTGCTTGCTGTTGTCTGCAGTATAGGAATGACTGAGCGAACGATATTATGAGGTATACCGTTACGACTGAATGCTTTCTTGAGCCAACCGGCGTTCGAAGCCATATAAGCAGCCTTTTCCTTGTTAATACGAAGCGTATCAAGCTGTCTCACATCGTTCTGATACTGTCGTAAATCAGCTTCGAGTCTACCGATGACCTTACCGTTATCGGCAATATTCTGATTGAGCAGATTTTGTCTGGTTTGACAAGCAAGGATGTCAGTTTCAGTTTTACTTATACCTGCGCTATCGATAACAATGGTATTCTTTTCACATATCTTGCTGCTTAGATCTGTTGCCGTGTTTTTGAGTTCCTGTGTGATCTCTTCGATACGCTTGTCTGCAGCTGTGATCATAGCTTTGCTGGCAGCTATAGCGTTGCCTTGTGCTGTGATATCGCCGATCGCAACAAGCTCAGTCTTAATTTTGTCATAGTCTTTGACCTCAGACATAAGTGTCGTTGCTTCGGTCGTTGCTGTGTTCAACTGTGCTATGAGCGCATTGTAACGAGAGATGATCTCAGTTTTTCTCTTTTCCAGATCGTTGATCTGCTGATCGTACACCGAAAGCGTATTGTTCAGCTCAGTTAAGCCCGATACGCGCAACGCGCATTCTTCGTAAACAGCCAGCTGCTTCTTTTTCTCATCCATATCGGGAAGATCCTTTTTAAGACGAGACAGCTGTTCTTCTGTTTCGATCATTTCGGCTTTGAGCTCAGCCTGCTGACTCAATATGGAGCGCAGTTTTTCGTTGTATTCATCCACGATCGTCGGTTTGGTGGCAATCGTCATTTGCGCATCGAGCAAAAATTTACAGCTTGCTCTTTCAGAAATGGGGCAGCCTGATTCTTCAAGAAGTTTGGCTTTGTTGTCTATTTCCGTGAACTTCGCATTGTATTCTTGTGTCAGCGCATCCATCTGATGATTAGCTTCTGTTAATTTCACAGATATGTCCGCAACAGTTGTTTCTTTATCTCTGATCTCATCAAGAATGTTTTCAAGCTTTGCTATCTCGAGCTTAGTCGATTCATAAAGGGCGGCTTTGCGTCTGATCTCATCTGTCTGTGCAAGCTCTGTTTCCAGCGTGCGCTTGTTGTTCGTTATGACAGCAAGCGTTTCATCTGTGTTTTGCATTTCCGCAAACGCTGCTGCAATGTCGGTATCAAGCTGAGTCTTTTTGGTGATGAGTGACTGGATCATTGTCGATTTTTCAGACAATTCTCGTTCTTTCTGCGAAAGAACAGCGTGTCTGTTTACTTTTTCAAGATACGCTTTCTCGCCGGATACGATTTTGTAAGATGAAGCAATTATCGTATTCTGTTCTTCGAGAGAAACATTGAGCTGTTTCTGCTTGTTTTCAAGCGATGCAATATCTGTTGTGATGCGGTTGTATGCATCAATATTTTTCGTAAGGCTCTCTCTCACAAGAGTGTGCGCAATAAGCTCATTGTTGCATGCAGCAAGCTTACGTTTATATTCTTCATGTTCCAGAAGAGCCTTATCCAAATTAGCTTGGATCTCATCGCCGTTTTTCAGATTACATGCGATGCTGTTTTCTTCTGCTTCCAGTTTTGTCAGTTCACGCTGACAGATCTGGTTGAAATCAACCGCTGATAACGCAAGCTCATCGTATACACCCAAATTAAGAATATCTCCGAGAATATCCATTCGTGTGTTCTTATCAGCCTGCAAGAACAATCCGTAAGCATCCTGCATAATGAGACCACAGGATTTAAGGGTTACAGCATTCATTCCGACTACGCGGTTTATTGCAGCCTGTGTATCCTTCAGCTTTTCTTCGCTCATATCGACCCATGAACGATTACCGTTTTCATCCACCGAAAGCTGAGACAGATTAAGTGTGGCTTTGCCTGACTTCTGTCGGGTACGAATGATTCGATAGATATTATTACCGATCGAGAAGGTAAATGTGATACTGCCGCTGCGAGCGTTGATATCATTGTTGATCCAACCTGTGATATCGCCTTCGCGAGTTTCTTCGAACAACGCATCCAGCATGGCATCCATGAACAAGCTTGATTTACCTGCGCCATTATCACCGTTGATAACGCAGAATTTCACATCGTTATAGTTGAAAACGGCATTTTTGTAATTTCGGTAGTTTTTGACCTCTATTTCAATAGGGGTGAACACGCCGATGTTATGGTTAACAGTCTTCGATGCGAGAACACGGTCGATGATAGGTTGAGCAAGCTGAACACAATCATCTATCTGGTCATCAGAGATGTTGTCATACTCATCCTTTTCTTTCTGAAGGAACATACGCAGATTATCAGCGATGCTTGCGGTATTGTTCATGGCTGTTTTATCAACGATGATGTCGATCTCAGCCGGCGTGATCTCCTGTACGTAAAACGCTTCAGTAGCTTTGTACAGTGCATTTTCAAGCAGCGCTTTGTTCAACGCCTTGTTCGTAGCGTCAGCGCATGTGTATATCACACGTATGATATCACCATTCATCGGTTCGCTGATATAACCGTCAACATTGTAATCATTGGCAATGATGTTTGTCAGCTGATTATCGTTCAGATAAATGGTGTGGAACTTACGCGACGGGATTTCAATAAATTCTGAAGATATGTTGTTCTGATCAGTTATATAATGCATGTAAAAACCATGCGGATCGTTTTCGTCGTTGAAATTCAGACCACAGAGGGAACCCGCATAAAATGTATTGGGGCTGGATTCAACTTTCTGTGGTTTATGTATATGACCAAGACAGGTGAGCCAGTAATCGCTCTGAATAAGCGTCATGGGATCAATAACAACTTCGTTGTTTGCAAAGATGCTTGTCTGACCATTCGGCATTGTTGCACCAAGTACAGTATAGTGTGTGACTAAAATCGTAGGGAGACCGTAAGCATCGGCTTCAGGCTTCAAGTCCAGAATGGCGTCACGCACTTTATCACAGAAATAGTTGTTTTCAGCTTCTTTGTCAAGAGGAATGGCAGCTTCCGAGCGATGCTGGTTCTTGTCAAAGATCGGTACAAAGGTGATAGCAGCAAGATTATTGATGTTTTTAACACACGGCTCATCCACGATCGTAACATTTGCATTGTTTTTCAAAGCTGTTGTCAAAACGTCATAATGTGTTTTGCCGTCATGATTGGCTGTTCCGCGAAGTGCGCAGACAGATGCAATATCGGCAAGCTGCGAGATGTAATCAATGATCGTATTGGTCTCCTGTAGACCTCTGTCAGACCAAGTACGTGCCTGATTGAAAATGTCACCGGCAATTATGATGATATCGGGTTGTAGGTCTTTGGCCTTTGATATCAGGAATTCAATATATGAACATATGTCCATATATCGCAAGTTTTGTTTTGATTTGGCAGCAGGAGCAGGGAAGCTGCCAATGTGCCAATCTGCTGTGTGCAGGATTTTTAACATGATGTATTCCTTTCCATTATAAGAAACGCGATGTCGTGAAAATATTAAACCATGATGTCTGTAGAATGTTTTTTATAATGACCGTGTGCAATCATCGTCTTGTCTTTTTATTTTTGCAGCCAATTGATTGGCGATTTCGACTTTATGCTTCATTCTTTCCATTCTCGTTTTCGCGTTCTCTGTTATTGCAAAATTCGGTCTTTCAGAATCATCAGCATATTCGTCTTCCAGTTCGCTTTCAACATACCACATGAAATCTATTGCTTTGTCGTTATCAACAGATGTTTCTGTTAAAAATGGATAATTGTTTGCTTGTATGTTGTGAAACGTATTATTGGCATTTTTCATTATGATTTTTTGATTTCTTTCACAAAAATCCCATTCAGTGACAGCATGTCCTTTGGGCTGACAGGGTGTGATAAGTGCGTTATTTACACATGGTATCAAGTATCGAAAATCTAAGCAACCGCTTGCGTTACCATTTTTGTCGTATATTGTAACGCCATAATATTCGCGCACACCGTTTTGTGCTGAGCCGGGAATGTACATGTTCTTTATTTGATGAGAAACAGGAACATAATAATCAACTTTGTCTTTGGTTATAACGGGTCCACAGTAAAATTTTTGTGCGCGATCAAAATCCTCATAATCAGCAAGCGGAACATGCTCGTTATCAGCTTCTCTCATTCCATCAAGATAATCTCGATCAAGATAATAAAAGCCATAAGGTGTTTGGTTCTCAGTTGACATGGTCACACACCCTCTTTCTGTCACATCAGTCTACGTCTGAGTTTTGTGCTTTTATTGTTAAATATCCGTAATATTCAAGCTCATCACGGAGGTTGTTGCATATCTTTATGATTTGCTCGTCTTTTTCGTGTGTGGAAAGAAGACAATTGGTTGTACAAGGTATCATCCTTTTGAAATCGAATATTTCAGCGAATACGCCGTTGTCAAAAGTTGAACCAAAACAAGTAAGTGTTTTGTATATCGGATCAATTGGTACAAAAAACGCAAACGGTCCGCGCTCACAATTAGCAGAAAATACCGGTCCACAATAAAGATTACATTCCGTATCAATGTTTTCGTGTACGTTTTCTTTTAATCCTTCGAGGTATTTGCGTTTGATGTTATATACACCAAAGGGGATCGAGGATGGAGTTGTTGCTTTTACAAATTTCATGGTTTTCTCTCCTTGTTAAAGTGAACAGGTGATTTAGGTACGTGTTTGTCGTCGTGTTTATGTAGATATTCAAGGTAATTGCAATCAATATTGATTATTCGTATGATGGATCATAGTTTCAGCACACTGTTGAATGTGCTCTTTTTCAGCTATACAAAACTGCACAAGACGGTCATTTGTCGTATCAATTTTGTATTCCGACGGCAAGCAAGGTATCATGGTATTAAAGTCCATTATGTCAGCAAATATGCCGTCTATAAAGAAAACAGCAATAAATTCGTTTGATACGAATTTATCTACATCAACAGGTACGAAATAGTCAACAGGGCCGCGTTTCGTGTCCATACGGCAGACAGGTCCGCAGTACGTATTTGTTATCTCGGGATCCGTTATTTTCGGCTCTGTTTTACGTAAATGATTGATGTAGTCTTTCGAAATCGTGTAAACGCCGAATTCAGGGGATGTTGAAGGTGTTGTGTTCATAATTTTTTCTCCTTGCTAAACACAGAATATGGTCTGTCTGTAATGTTGACAGACCATATTGTTTGTTTATATTATAATAGTATATCTGCCTATATACTATTATACTTCATCAAACGTGCTTTTGTCAATAGCATTTGTGCCGATATATCGACATAAATGCAAATTCCAAGCCAAAGCGTTGTCAATTTTATTCATTTGTTCGGCTGACAGTTTGCCTTTGTACTCTACAACACGAGTTTTATCCACAGGTATTATCTGTTCACAAAGAGCCGTGCGCTTTGTTGTTTTCGTGGAGACATCTATGTGCAACGGGCTGTCAGACTTGTCCTGTGTTGTTATGTATACGACTTGGATGACATTGCTGCGTTTATTCATACCGTTTGCCGAAACAACGACTGCATGTCGATTTGACCATATCTCAGAGCCAGTCGATGTTGTATTTCCTTTTCGGATATAATAAACTTCGCTTCGTCTGGGATAACGTTCGTTGGGGAAAATGCTTGTGTCGATCATCTTATGTCGGGAAGTTCCTTTCCAAGCCATGTTTCGATCGCAGTGATAGCTGCTTTGAGTGAGCTAAGGTCCGAGAAAAGTTTTCTCGTGGATGGAGAAATACTGATATCGGTAGCCATATCGATCTGTGCAGGATCAGTTGCAGTTGTTCGCAACACTGAATATCCGGCTGTTGTCTTCTTGAGCACAAATCTTACAGACTGTCTGTTATCAGCGGCTGTAACAAAATCAGTCATATACCCCTCCGCACAGCGTCTCACACACTTGGGAACAGACGGGGGAATGCGATTTGATGTTTTCTTTGTTGATGCATGTTTTCTCTTTTTCATATTGTCACTCCTTTGTAAAAACACCGAGCGAAAACCACTCGTCTTCATAATCATCCAAGCGGGCATTGGCTGCTGCCCGAAGCCCTTCGACTGTTGTTTCATTAAATCCGAGCTCTGTATTGCACCAGCACAGAAGTTCATCAGTATTTGTGAAGTATATCACGTCGCTTTTGTCGTTGATATTGTAGTCAAGAACGTATTTTTCAGGGAATGTGATTCCCATGGTGTCGGTATTGATATAAATATCTCCGCCGGGCTCTTCTGCTCGATATACATAAGAAATGTTGTTCTTATAATGTTTCTCGATAATTGCATCCCAGAGCTCTACATGAGGCATCCACGCATCAGATTGGTATATTGTGAATTCAGCATCGACGATATCTGTGATGTCAGCTCTGAGGTCATCGGCAGATGAAACATTGAAAATGTTGGCAAGCTCACGATGGGACATGCCCTCATGTAACTTTGAAAACAGATCTTTGATCTGCGCTTCATCGCCGCGGAAATGGATTATGGTATCACATGTGTTAGACATCAGTGTTTTCCTCCTTTGTTTTGATTGGCTGTTCGGCATCTAAGAATAACTTAATATCGTGAATGATATCATCTGTCGATGCGCCTGTGATCTCAGATATTCGATGTATCTGGGCAACTATTCCGTATACAAGAGCAGGTGGGTCGCCAGCCAGAATAGTCTGACAACCTGCACCGTTTTTCATCGTGGTATGTAAGAAACAATCGCCTGTTTCACAGAATTTTGATGCTTGTGACAATATTTTGTCTCTTTCAATTCTGTTGTGTTTTGACATAAAGTGTTAGTCCTTTCACTTTTTATAGAAATTGCGGCCCGTCCATGGCCTGGGTGCAAATCGTCTGTGCAACGACATTGATTTATGATATGTTTTACAGACAAGTTGTTTTGATAAAGCATTGTTATTGCGTGCAAAACGTGTGTTAATCAACGTAGTGTAGGACACGTCAAGTGCCAACAATCGTCTGAGCTCATGATAAGTCATACTGTAACAACCGATCACCATTTGTCATTCTCACTTTCGGTCAAGATATTTCTTTAATACGGGTTTTAATGACAGGCAGCTGTCAAAATCAACGTATGCCTCATTTTTCGTTTCAACGTCTGTTTCAGGCAGTCCCCACAACATGTTCGTAAAAAATGTATTCCAGTCGTCGGAACCAACTTCAACAAGCTTATACCATATGTGTACGAGAGGGCATAATGTGTAGCTGTCGCCGTCTTCAGTAGGTGCAGGAATATCAAGATCCTTATTCTGATACTCCTGCTTAAATTCATCGGCAGTAAGCGCATAACGGCTGTAGTAGCCTTTATCATCAACTTCGATGATTACGGCGATTTGCGACATGTGCTGTTCACAATATTTGTCGATAGCGGCTCTGTTTTCAGGTGTATCGATCCAGCCGAGATATCGTCTGTCAAAATTCCAAGGCAATTCATCTATGGGTATGATCTTGATTCCATCCTTGATAGCCTGTGTAACAGCGTCTTCGTCAGTCTTGAATCTATTACGATTGTCGAGCTTCTGTATTTCTAACATGCCAGTTCCGTCGTAATCAAAGACGCCGTAGCCTTTCTTTGTCATCTGTTCGTCAGTCATGTATGTTCCTTTCTTGTTTTTCATATTTTTTTTGGTAGAACGACAAGCGGCTATATAAAGAATTATACAGCCGAAACCGATTGACAGCAGTTTTCCTTTACCATTCATGAGACCTCTTGATAATGAAATTCCGAATAGCCATTCGTCCGTATCGATTTCCAGTCCAATTTTATCGTTTGAAAATAATGTTTTCTGCATAGTTTTCACCATCACGTTATTCGTGTTCGGGTAGTGATATAGGATCGGTCTGATTATTTTCGACAAGACCTGTACCTGCGAACGCGTGTATCTTGCTTTGTTTTATTTGCTCGATCTCTGCCTTTTGCTTATTGATGATGGAAATAAGGTCTTTGCACATTTCTGCAAATATCAGACCGTCATAGTCATCGTCTGTGCGAACTATGAAAATACAGTTTCCCTGATAATAAGCAGGGCAGTTTAGATCTTCACAATCGCCTTTTGTTTTTGCTTTTAAACAACAGTCAAAAGCCTTAGCAATTTCGTCACTAGTCATTTCTATCATTCGATCAACCAACTTTCTCCTGTGGCATAATCAATGCCGACACCTGGCTGTATGTTGTATGCAAAAACGTTGAAGCAGATACCGGTGCCGTTATCTTCAACAGAATACGCTTCCATAAGAACACCATCACAAAGCAGATTATCTCCTGCGTAAATAGGTGTTACACGATACAGTACATGATTTCCAGTGTGCTCAACGTAGTCAGCCACCATGTTTTCAAAATCCAGCATACCCTCAATGTTGAGATATCGTGTGCCTGTGATGAGATTCATTTCGTTGGCATTTTCGCCGGCAAGCTGAAATCCGATGAGATGACAGCGATTGTAGAGATATTTACCGTCTACACAGTCATACTTAACGGTATGCCAGCCGGTCGGCTTCACCATGCCTATACTGCCACGTTCTTCGGTAGGCATTGTGGCAGGGGAGATGTTGGCAAATGCAGTTCCGCAGCGACCCAGTTCGTCGAGCGGTGAGTATATCTCAAATTCATCAGTCGTTATTTCATCATCTTCAAACGTCGGGATGTTATTGTTGATGACGATCCACGCGGCATGCGACGTGTTTTCTGTTGACGGTATGTCGTACTGATTTGTTGTTGTAGCAACGGATGTCCACGTATTCTGTCCATACGAGTTGTCTGAATATGGATCAAATGTTGATGCGGGCTGTATAGGACAACCCGTTAACGACAGTGCGATCGATGCACATAACAGCAGGGATAAGAGAATTTTCTTCATGATGTGATCTCCTTTCAAGATGTCAAAAGCAAGGTTGAACAAGGTGCAAAAAAGCAAGATATGTCATATCTGCTCGGGCTCATCGTAGCTTTCGCAATTATTTTGTGCTGCGATGGTGAGCCAGTCGTTGCTCATGCTACACAGCAGACGTGCGTCGATATAAGCCTGTGCCATAGTGAGAATCGTCTGACCCTGATAGTTGCCCGATGGGGTGAGCTCCACCACCAGTGCCACATCAGGATGTTCTTCATCCGTAAGACACAGCGGCAGCATCAGCGACATAGTGTCTTGCGTCGGAAAATAAGACGGTATTGCGGTTTTATAGTTTCTGCGTACACGCTTGCGTGCAAGTTCGATGGAATCCTTTATGCGATTCTGCAGGCGTACGAAAAGTTTATGGTTATTTGAAATAACATCGCGCAGCTGATCGTACAGTCGTCTTTCGACGTAGTCATCGGCAGTGAACAGCATTTTTATTATAGTCTGTGCCTCAGGACAATCATTGAGCTGATCCAGCAGAAACTGCAGTGGCAGGCGGCTGATGTTGTCAATAATGATATGCTCGAAATCAGGGTGAAGCGGTTTTTCAAGATCAAATATCAGGTCTTCGTTACGTTTGAAATACTGTGCAGGCTGGGGAAGCGGATTGAAGTACTTTACCAACGATTTGCCGAGATTTCGCGAGGCGGCAGTTGAAAAACCTGCAAACTTCCATTCGCTTTCACTGTTTGGATCGTTTGGTACGAAACAAGCATAGATATCGTCGTACTGCTTATCGATAAGACCTGTATTGAACGCAGCAAACTGTCTGTCTGCAGATACACATATCTTATCCTCTTTCGTAAGACGATAGAAGGTATATTTGATATACTGCATCAGAATGTGAAGATTTTTGGAGGATGTGTCACCAAAATCCCATGTTTCAGGAAGTGCTTTATCTGCGAGTTCTGTCAGAAAACTTGACCAGCTTCCAAGGAAAGCAAAGTTTTCTAACATTTTACCGGGAAGTATCTGTTTGGTTGAAGCATTGTGCGGTAATGCGTCAATGTAATACAGAAACCATGGTTTTCCCTCGTAGGCGCTGCGCTTGAGGACTATTTCAACAGGTGTACCATCGGATCTGAGATAGCGACAGGGAAAGCTCATTTTCTCTTCATAAACATGTATGCCATTATTTCGTGCCTGATCAAAATCCTCACAAAGCTGTTCGCATATTTCAGCTGCATCGAGCTGTTGTCCCTGTTCTGCAAGGAACGATGCGATGATAGCGATAGGCTTTGTTGGTAAACTGCAGAATTCATCCAGTCGCTGTTCGGGGATGACCTTTGTTTCTATCGGCTGTGTTTCTATGTTCTCAGGCGATCTTTCAGTTTTACTCTTATCGTTTTCAACATTATGTATCATTTGTCATTTTCCTCGTTTATGTCTTTCTGTTTTGTGTCATTGAAGATTATAGTTTTAGACATACAAGCGACTTCGTCGCTTGTATGTCTTTGTTTGTGCGTATCAACAAGCCGCATCAAACGGAGATGAGGATGCGTTTGCGTCGGGAAGATGAGCCATTACAGCGTCGTAGCGTGTCTGAACAAGAGCATTGAGAACGGTATCGTATGCGAGGACGTATTCGCCCTTCTTTGCACGTGTAAGTGCAACATAGTACATACGCTTAGTTTCCTCCTCCATGGAATTCTTGTTCTGATAAAGCAGAATTACATTATCGAACTCCAGACCCTTTGCAGAGTGAATGGTGGAGTAGATGAAGTTCGCATTATCCGTATCTTCTTTCTTGTTTGCATTCTTCTGCGATACCATCGACTGCTTCAACGCGTTCTTCTGGATCTCGAAGTCGATCAATGTTTCACCAACTATTTCAGCCAGTCTCTGCTGTGTGATAGCCTTTGCGTGGAACTGTGTGATAGCATCCTGAATAACACCGATATTTTCCGTCTGCCATTCATGCAGCATTGCGTTTATGCTTGCAACGATCTTGTTGTAATTGGCTGACTGCGGCGTGATATGGTAATTGGGAAGACTTGCGAGTATTTCGGCTCTGACTCTTGCAACAAGGTCAGCTGCACTCGTTGTGGGCAACGCAAGCAGGGAAGACCTGTTTGCAGATACATATCGGCTGAAATACGCAAACGATACGTTCTTAGCAGGAATGATGCTGATATGCGTGCTGTTCGGATAGAGCTTTTCAAGCTCGGTCTGGAAGATAGCCGCTTCACGGCGCTTGTATGCAAGAATGCATATCTGCTCGCCCTTTGACAGCTTATCGTCGATCCATTTTGCCATGTTCGGTGAACGAAGCTTTCTGCCGACCCACTCTTTCATCTCTGATATCTTGTCAAGACGATTGTAATCGACGGTGACAGCGTCTTCAAAGCTCTGCTTTGTAACGGTATTCAAGCGGAACGCCTGCAGCTGGATGTTGGCATGCTGGTTTGCCTCAATGTCGTCGAGCAGTACATTTGCAAACTGCAGAATGTTCTGATTTGAACGATAGTTTACGTTAAGGGGATATGTTGCAAACAAGCCTGAGCTTTCGATCGCGTTGAGAGCCTTGGGGTCGGAAGCGCGGAACTCGTAGAGTGTCTGAGAACAGTCGCCCACGAGATAAAGATGGTTCTTAAGCTTGCATGTAAGATTGAGGAAGAAAATGAACTCGAAGATGGCATTATCCTGCACCTCGTCGATCAGGAGATGCTCAATATCAAACGGAATGTTCATCGTTGCATGCTCAAGATAACAGATAATGATCTCAAGGTGGAACGTTGTCTGACCGACGGTATCGAGGATCTTCATAATGTCGTCATAGTTTTCCTCTACCAGACGAAGCAGTGTTGCATAGTCGTTGTGCTTTTCGACAAGGTCGGTGGCGTGTATCAGCTCAGGAATGAGCGGAAGACTGTTTCTATACAGTTCCAGACTGTTTGTAAACGTGGAGCCTTCACCTCGTCTTGCAAGCGATGGCGACAATTGATGTGTCGGATGGTTCTGACAGTAGATGGTATCGATCATCTTGGCAATAGTCATAGACTGAATGCCGGGACATCTTGCCTTGATATTGTCTGCGGCAGCATTGGTAAAGCTGAGTACCATGACCTTATTGAGGTCAAGACCAAGATAATCGAGGTAATCCAGTCTGGACTTGATCACCGTAGATTTTCCTGTGCCTGCACCGGCCTGCACCAGATTGAGAGGCTTGTCCGATGTAATAGCCTTGAACTGTTCAGCAGAACACCAGCTGAGGTCAAGCTGCTTGTTTGTTGTTCCGGGAACAGGAAGCTGCGAGAACTGTGTCTGTGTCAGATTATCGAGAGTATTCTGAAGCAGAAGGCTTGTATTCATCTTTGTAAACTTATTGAGCTCATCGGCTGTAAAACGCTGCTTCAAAGCGGCATAAAAGTCTCTGTACTGCTGCAGCGTTACCTTGTACTGAGCAAGATATCTGACAAATCGATACATAGGCATGTTCTTATCCTTGTCATAGGCATCAATGATGATGTCTATAAGCTTTGTTTGCCAGAGTTCACTCTGATGACAGATCTCTGCGTGCAGATTGTAATGTGTCAGATAATCGTAGAAGGCATTCTTGTCTGCTGCGGATACAGTCAGGATGTTATTGAATGTGACCAACGGATTCGCGGTATACGCATAATCTCGGATAAATACGTCCTTTGTAGTCTTATCGACGTCAATGATCATCATGCAATACGATACGATAGCTCTCTTTCCGCTGCTTGCAGCTGCATTCGAAATATTACTACCTGATGTATTGTTGTTCGCTGCAGCGCCATTTGCGGAACCATTATTCTGCTGAGCAGAAGCAAGGGATTCAGATATCGTGAATGAAACAGGGGAAATGGTTGCATAACGGTCATAAATTGCATTCTGGTTCGATATGTGACACCATGAAGTGTCAAAGTTTATTGCATTCTTGATTCCCGTCGGAACATAACATCCCAAGGGGTTAAGCGGGTAGATAGTTCTCTTTGTGAACTTATCGAATTCTGTTTTTATCGACCAGTGCGGGTCATGACCGTATTCAGGAGCCTTTGCGGGGATATTTGCAGGATATATGTTTGTATTCAGTAATCCTGTGGATTTGCCTGAGCCTGTGATATCCTTGCTGAAAAACTTTGCTGTGTAGATCTGTTTGCTGACCTTTGCGACAGCGTCGATATCGCCGTTGATTTTGATTGGCATATAAGTCTTTTCCTTTCGTTGTATTAAAATTTTGAAAAACACCCGCCTGTCCCCGGTGGACAGGCGATGGTGCATTAACTGTTATCAAATCTGATTTTCGATGTATTCGCGAACAATGTTGAACGCAGGTCTTGCTCCGAAATCCTCAATGTATTCGTCACGGATACGCTGAAGATCATCGTCATCGATCTCAGGCTTGAGTGCATACGAATGACTGAGCTTTGTGATACGGGCTGACTCAACAGCATATATATCCTTTACTATCTCAACAAATGTGTCCGCTGAGATGGTGTTGAAGTTGATGATATGCTCGAAACGATTGATGAGCTCTGCGTCAAACCATTTCTTGAGGTCTTCAACCTCTGTTGCCTTTGATACAGGCTGCTTACTGCCAAAACCAAGGTTCTTTTTCACTTCCTTGTGAGCGGCATTGGTCGTAGCGATGATTATTGCTTTAGAAAAGTCCACAGTTGTACCTCTGTTAGTTGTGAGGATACCCTCGTCAAACACGCGCATGAACAGTCTCTGGACTTCCTTGTGCGCCTTTTCGAATTCATCGAGCAGAATGATCTGATAAGGATTGGACTCAAGACAGTCGAACGGAAGTTCGATCTTGGAATCACTGCCAATATAGCCCATACTGGAGCCAATAATGTTGTTAATGGCAGAGCTGTGGCTGTATTCAGTCATATTGATGATAATGGGCTTTTTGCCGGTCATCGTATCAGCTATGATCTTGGTGATCTCCGTCTTTCCTACGCCTGATGTACCTGTAAACAGAAATGTCACAGGCTTGCGACGGGGGAAGAGACCCTTTTCGTGATTGTTGATCACCCGCAGGACTTTGTCGATGACGTCATCTTGACCCTTGATGTGGCTCAGGTTCTGTCTGAGCACATCCATATTGACAGTTTCCTGTTCAGCGTTGCCTTTCATCATGCGTATTGCTGTGTTACGGACTTTAGATTCCGTGATGTTGACAATAGGCATTGCTTTCAGAGCCTGAAGACCTTGCTGCGCAGCCTGTGCAATGTTTGGATCGGGATCGGAAAGCTTTGCTGTGAGCTCTGTTTCTTTGATCTTACGAGCCAGTATTTCGCTTGCAATCGTACGGTCGAGCAACGTAAGAGCGTTATCGGGACGGTGAGAGCCGATGTTGACATATTGGTCAGCAACGGGGACGACGGTGTCAATGACTGCGTCGGCAATCGAAAACTTGCTGTTGTAATGCTTCAGATAGCCGGGTAAGCTATGGCGAAGAACCTCAGTTGTCTGCACCTGCGTCAGCTCATCGACGATGATGCGTGAGAAACGACGATTGAATGCAGGATCCTTAAACAGTGTTGTGCTTTCCTGCAGCGTTGTTGCACCGATACAGCGAATGTTGCCTCTTGACAAAGCAGGCTTGAGTATCTGTGCGATCTTCTGATAATGGTCACCGTTGCTGTGACCCATGATCTGATGTATTTCGTCAATGAACAAGATAACTTTGTTCTTGGGGTTGCCGGCAAAATCGACAATATCCTTCACTTTTTCCTCAAGCTGACCGACGAGAGAGCTGCCGGATACTATGTTTGAGATGGGCAGCTCATAGATGGTGTGACCTTTGAGTGCATCGGGGATGAGAGCATCGTTTGTTGCCAATCTGTAAGCAATGTCTTCGGCAATTTTGGTCTTACCGACACCCGCAGAGCCGATAAGCAGCGCATTAGGCTTGTTTTTGCAGATAAGCGTTGACAGCGTCTGTCTTATTACGTTATCACGAAACAGTATCGTGCCTGTTGTGGCGCAAGTCTGATTGTAGTTGATAAGCATGTCCAGAACAGCGTCGTTTTCGTCAGCATTCATTCCGGTAGGAGGAGCGACATGGTGAGCTCCTGTTCCGCCGCTGTTGGAATTATTATCTGAATTGTTATTTCCGGTTAAATTGTTAAGGGGCATTTGCCGCATTCCTTTCTTGATTTGATATTATGCCAGAATGTGAGCTCTGATATTTGGATCATTGTGCTCACAGGATTTAATGAAATATTCAGCGTATTGGCATATGCTGCGCCAGTTTATGTTGGCACAGGGCATATAGTACAGATTCTTGGGATGCTTGATAAAAGCATTTCTTGCGCACCACTCAAAATCTGTCACCATGATGCTGAGTTCATCTTCGCGCTTTTTGCTTGCGTTGATGAATCGCCATATCTGTTCAAAATCCGTGCCGCCGGTGACCTTAGGTACTTTCTGAAACTCAGCATATATCTGGGACACAGATTTTCCTGCACACTTGAGCAACGTTGTCTGCGACATTATGTGAGAGAACGTATTGAAATACAGGTTTACATTCAGTTTTCTGGCAAGCTGGATCGCAAGCTTAACACTTGCCTCATAGTTTTCTTCAGAGATACTGCCCGATGTATCCAGATAAAGGTGGATATCAGGTCTGTATTTGGTCGAAACGATCTTGCCCTGACGGTTATAATCATCGGGGTCACGTCTGTTGGGCTTTGCAAAACTGGACTTGATGCACTTATAGATATTCTGAGTCATCTTTTCGGTCTTCATTTTGCCGAGGATCTTGGAGATGGTCACAAGGTATTCATTGTGCGTCATTATCTTTTTCTTAAATCGCGTACGACTTACGCGATTGGCGGGACCATTGTTTGCAGCAGAATTTGCCGCCATAGCTGCCGACTTGCGAAGCTGTTTTGCAATAGGAGCAAGCTTATTCAGCTTGTTATTGGATATCATCTTGACTTTGTTCGTAATGTCAATAGCCTGATTGATATCCTTTACCTCAGTGGCAATAGCAGCAGGGGAGGCGTGAGCAAAGCGTTCTACGTTAATGAATACAATATTCTTGGGACAGAACAGGTTTTCAAAGTCGAACGGCATAATGCCTGCAAGATTTGTAGTGCCAAAGTAGTTCATGAGATGTGAGATCAGAACTCTTGCAAAGCTGTATTCCTCAAGGTTATCTGTTTCAGTATCTCTGATTCTGAAGCTTTCAGTGAGACCTGCGAGGTCAAGAGACATGAAATCAGATATTAAAGATAAGCACTTAGGCGACAAGTTGGACTGGATCAGATTCACCATAGACTGAAACCATGTCTTGAAATCAGCAAAAGCTGTTTCGTTTACGAAATATACGCCGAATGCGTCAAAACGACAATAATATGCAAAGGTCGCAAAGAATTCGGAGTAAGATACTGTTCCCGCAAGGAAGTTTGTGGATACAGGGATTATATCCGTGGCAGGTGTGTATATCGTCACGGGATCAGGCTCGTCAAGTCCTGCTTCGGCGCCGCACGAAACGGCGAATACGTCTTTAAGAAGCAGTTTTGTATTCGGGTTATAATGCTGTAATGTCTGTGAAAATAATTCACGACATGCGCTTTCGGCAGGTGGATTTACAGTATTGCCGCAACAATTCAGCATCAGATCGTTGATGTCTGTATCGGATGCGGCGGAGCCATCTATAAGTATCTCGACAGGTGTTGTCGGAACCATTGGTTCGCGCAGCGTACGGCTGAATACTTCAGTCATGTATTTATGTACATCATAATCGCCACGAATAGACGGCTGATAAACAGGGTCAAGCATTCCGGGTTTCTGGTTACGCACACGTATGCTCATAATTCAGTTCTCCTTTCAGATCACATATTTTCGTTAATAAACGGGAAATCTCCGCCCTTTTCAGTCAGATATTCAATGAGTCTATCGCGAATCTCGCCGATAATGCCGTCGCCATATAAGTCGAGGTTATCGGTATCTATTTCTGTGGCAGAAAGAGGTATCAGATCCATTATACAGGTTTCGATCGTATCATCGATGACATCCCAGTATGCGGCATTTGTTTTCTTATCTGTTTTTATCTTCTGCATAGCAGCACAGTTGTTGTTTTCAGGCATGTTATATCCTTTCAATGTTTAGAAATCAGTCATATTATCATTTTCATCAGTTGCGTTCACGGCATGGAAATCGATGCATTCAACATCTCCGATGTCGATGTCCATGAATTTGCCAAGAGCCTTGTTTTTAGCTGTTTCGGGATCATCAGCATTGACAAGAATGTCGATTCTACCGTCGATCGCAAGTGAAACAACATATTTCATGCTATTTTTTCTCCTTATGTGTCTGCTGTGAATTCTATCTGCGTCTGACACATTGGGCAAGCGGTCGCATTGCTTGTGTCATCGCAGCATATCGTTGTGACAGCACCACAGTTACAACAACCTGTTATGATACTGTGGTTAGCTGCGAATTCCAGCATCTGATTTGCAACAGCTGATATCGTCATGCCCGTTTCATCGGCAATATTCAGCAGTTTCGCATAGATGGGTCTGTGTATGCTTATCTTAGGGTACTTATTTGTACAGGGTAATTTCTTGTGAAAAACAAGAGTATCCATTTTTGTCATCATCCTTTGTTGTTATTTAATTACTGTTTAATTCAGTTGGATCGTAGAATACGATTTCAACATAATCGATCTTGTTATTCTCATTAACATGATAATAACATGCGTAACCACCGTCGCCAAAGCCACTGAAGGAAGTGAATGCTTTGTTATCGATTATGCTTGCCGTATAACGATTGATTGTTGCATATCTCTGTTCGATGGGAATTTTCCTATCGATTCCGTACAGCCAGAGCTGTATAGTCGCCTGAGCTTTGTTTTCTCGTTTAGCTGTAGCTTCATCATCAGCCAGAAGGGTCTTGATGTCGATAATAAAACCTGCAGCTTTGAGTTTTTCTTCAATGATTTCAGAATATGTATCGTGATATGCGACACCTTTGCCGAGAATCGCGTTTGCGTAATTGCGTGCATGTATATACAGACTGAAACCGTCTTCAGGCAGCATATATGTTTTAAGCTCAGTGATCATCTTATCGATATGCTGTGCAAACCATGTTTCTGTCAGGTATTTGTTGTGATTGGGGTTGGGAGCGATCGCTATGGCATTATAGTAGATATCATCATACCATTTTTCATCAAGATCAGGTTCATGATGTGTCACGTAGTGATCATAATCAAAGAATCCTGCCATGCCGCTGTCAACACCAACCTCAAATTCAGCTTCTACAGTGTCAATGGCAGCATTGTCGATCTGTTCAGGTGACAGGGAAGAATGGTGTATGCGGATGCTTGCAACTCTGCATTCCTTTTCGTCATATTCATACTGACAGATATATTCGCCGAGAAGCATGTTTTCGAGCGTACCCTGACACCATGTTCCAAGACTGTAGCAGGGGTCGCTGACTACGATCTTATCAGCAAGCGTGATAACGCCTTTTGTTTCAAGCTTTATATGTTCGAGAGACATTTATTGTTCCTTTCTTATTTGTGCAGAAATAATAGAATCATATAGTTGGCTCTTTCAACAGCCTTTTCTTCAGTCCAGAGTTCACCGTCTTGTGAAAGAGAACGATAACAAGCTTTGTTATCATCTTTTGTGACAAAGTCGGCAATATGCGTGGTAAAACCGTTTTTAACAGCATATAAGCTCCAGCATACACCCCAACCATAGTTGCCAATGGGCGACTGATTCAGATAAAAATCTACGTCTTCTGTGAAATATATATACGACAAATGACTTATTTTTGTGAGAAAATCCATATAAACAAATCTCCTAAATCAATGTGATGATAACCATATGTACAAAACCCATGCGGTCACGATCGTGCTTATTCCCAGTATAAGCGTTATTGCAAGCATTGTGGTACGGACGTTTTTACGTTTTACCACGAGAGTTATGAGCAGCGAAATCACAAACATCACAGCGCTGACCACAAGAAATGACACAAGTTGCTGCACGAATATGGTTGAAAATAGCGGTGAAGGTGGTAACATGGTGTTGTTTTCTCCTTTTGGGCGCAGAATTGCGATATATCAACAGGCGGCAGAGCCGCCTGTTGTGTTGTTTCATCAGGAATTGCTGTACATTTCAAGCACAGTGCCGATCTTGGTACCGGAGTTGGTAACAACTTCCCAGTTTTCCTTGTCATAGTCTTCAGCTGCGACCATGTTCATCAGCATAGCCATGTCGTTGGGGTCGATCTTATTTGCGGCTCTCACCAGCTCAAGCAGGATCGTTCTGTTGTCGACCTTTTCGTAGATCGCATAGATGATGCTTGCGGAAAGCTCTGCTTCGTTAAGACTCGCAACATATGCCTGAAGAGCGGCCATATCGGGCTGCTGCTTGAGTGCGGCATAACACTGTGGTGCCCTGGGTGTCTTAGATGCGGCAGATGCCGATACAGTGTTGATGCCATTACGGATCTCGTCTTCAACGCGGATCGCAAAGTTTGTGTAACCTGCGTGACCAACGATGCCTTCCATGAGTGCATTAGTGTTGATGCCTTCTACGACAGCAGGTGTTGCCATCAGCTGAATAAGCTCGTTATTGTCAAAGAGATTCAGCCAATCGGACAATGCCATGATGGTTCTGGGAGTAGTGATCTGCTGCATACCCTCGCCATCGGTGATGATGTCGTCGATGCAGAGTTCTTCTTCCTTGTCATCATCGTCATCGGTCTTGCTTGCGACAGCGACATCGATAGACTTACAGAAGATGAGGTCGGGCTGCTTTGCGAGAACAGCCTTTACAAAGGGATTGATGCTATCGGATAGATCGAGGAACGTCTGAGTATCGGGTTCAGTTCTATAGAGAACGAATCTCGAGATAGACGCTTCATCAAGAGAGACGATGTTGCCCTTGTCGTTACCGGCAATCATGACTCTGAGATTGGGCGGCAGCTTGATGGAGCCGATGCGTCTCATAGTCGGGATAGACAGCGCAGCCGATGTAACATCCGCTGTAGTTCTGTTGATCTCATCGAGGAACAGAATAGGTGTCTCACGAGGATGATCGTTAGCGTATTCAACAGCATCCATGATAACCTCATGTGGGTAAAAGACCTGCTTGTAATTATCATTGTTGCCTGTGGGCACAAGTCTCGCACCTGTGAGGTCAGCCTTGTCAGCAAGCTGGTTTACAGCGAGGGTGAAACACTTTGTCTGCATGGATTCGGCAAGAGCTTCGGTCCAACTGGACTTACCAATGCCGGGTTCACCGAGAAGCATCGGTATCTTACCAGCCTGAAGGTCCTTTGTAACAAAGCTTGTGAGTGTAGAATTGAACTTCATGTGAAATATGTATCCTTTCGTATGTTTAATAACACCGCATTTTGGAACAAACTGCGGTAAAACTCTAATAACCAACTCGATTGCGGCGCTCATGCCGCAATGGGTTGATTACAGAGTCTGAATGCGTGATACTATTATAATAGTATGCTTATGTATGTGTGTTACGTTGATGTTGTTTTTATAATGTTTACAACGTATGTGTCACCGTTGTATTCAAAATACCATTCACCAAAGAATTCTTCGGATGGTTCTGTACATGCAACTTCGCTTGAATTTTTGTTGAACAAAACACCTTCTGTCCACGGTTCACCGTCATCACAGCCACATATTTTGATATCCATCTCCATGCCGTTTTCAAACTCGGCAGTTACACTGTACGTGTCGTCTTCGCCCATCATATCTGTAGACGCGAGAACTTTTTCATAGAAATCAGCTGTTTTGTTGTCAATGTATATCGTCTTTTCGTATCTCATACGTTATCCTCCTGTTTAATATGATAGATATCACCGAATTCGCCTATCAACAGAAGCTTTTCAAGATTGTGTTCTGAGTGTATAAGTCTACCTGTGGTAGTGCTATCGCCAAGTTTGATCTCTTTGCAGGTGTGTGCGTTTATATGCACGTATACGCGATAGTTTCTTGCAAATAGTTCAGTGTCAAGAAAATGTATCTGTGTAGTATGCAATACGGTGTCATCCTTGTCGTCTCGTATCTTGTGGAGCGTATCGGTATATGTCAGACAGGTGTCTGACGGATAACCATGCCCTATCCACAGGTGGAATTCTTTTAGCATCTTAATGTTCCTTTCATGTCATGTTTGATCATCAGGTTTTTGTAAAGGAGGCCAATTGTAATCAACGGGAAATTCAATCTTGTCATCAGTGATAATTATAATATGTTCTTCGGGCGAGGAGCGATATCCGAAAAAGTACAGAATATCGATCCAAGCATAGACAATATCGTTATCATCGGCTTTTTCGACATGTTGGGTCATGTGTTCATATTGGTTTACAGTTCTTTCCCAATCTTCAATTGTTCTGGATGACAATCGATACTCCATAGCTATGTTTTGCGTTTCGGCTTTGATATCGTTATAATTTCTCATATTCAAGCCTGTGCACACAAGCAACAAGCAACCGCAGATCAGACCAATTGCCGCACTTAAGCTCGCCCAACCATATTCCTCTTCCCCGTCAAGTTTGATCATCACTATTATTGCGATTATTGATAGAACAAGAAATATCATATTTATCCTCTTTCAGATATCAGATCATTGATCGAAAATCGTCGTTGTCAGGATTTTCGATGGCCGTAGCTCTGTTTAACGCAGTCTTGCCAAGATAACGAAGTGCATCAGCGTTGTTGCAACTTGTGAGCCAATTAAAGATATCATTAGTTGTGATCTCAGCTTCAACCGTAACAGAAATCTGTTTGCTTATAGTTTGTCTTACGTCAGTCATGCGTGTATTCTCCTTTTAATCAAAATAATGGCATATCAATTTCGTCCCAACCGCAAACAGGGCAGAAGTAGATGTCTTCGCAAACGTCATATTCCAAATAATTTCCACA
>JAZNWG010000076.1:0-2267 GCA_045593225.1 Oscillospiraceae bacterium | reverse complement strand
TGACCTTTAGCAAAGCAAATTATCCTGCATTACCTCAAAATTGTAAAAATCAACAATTTCTTTTTGGTTAAACCGTTGCTTTGTGTGAGTTTTGTCAGAATTAGTATTAACTTATCATTAAAAAGCAACACAAAAGCAACGGTTTGTTGCTTTTGGGGCAGCAAAGCCACCTTCGTCCATTGAATTTTTTTAGTATAGTAATGTATAATACTTAAGTAAAATAATGTATAAGGGGCATTTGCCCGTTGGCGGCTGTCAGTCGTCAAAAGGAGACCGAATGAGTGAAGAAAAAAGCGCTTTGAAGCAGTCGCTCTGGGGTAAGATATTCCAGAAGCTGATAACTGCGGCGGCGTATGTGCTGTTCCGTCCCAAGATAGTCTGGGTGGACAAAAGCTATAAAAAGCTGCTGAAAAAGCGACCTGCAGTATTTGTCGCAAATCACACGAGCCATTTCGACGGCGCGTTTGCGGGAGCTATACTCGGGCGTTACAAGCCTTATGTGCTGGTACAGAAGAGCTGGTTTGATAAAAAGGGCGTAGGCGCTGCGATACGCTGGTGCAGATGTCTGCCGATAGACATAAACAGCGCAGACGCTGACTGGTACATAAACGCTGAGGCGCTGGTGAAAAGCGGCGGCTCAATGGTGATATTTCCCGAGGGAGCTATCGCCCGCGGCGGCAAGATGCAGCAGTTCAAGCCGGGAGCGGCGCTGCTGTCGGCTTCGACAGGAGCGGTGATCGTTCCCTTCGCAATTTACGGAGAATACGCAAAAGTGTTCGGCAAAAGGCAGAAGGTGCTTATCGGAAAACCGATAGAAAGCAGCTGCCCAGAGGATATGCGCCACTCGAAGTACGCAAGAATGCTTGCAGGACAGGCAGAGGCTGAGGTAAGACGTCTGTATGGTGTACTCGAGCAGAAATACGGCAAGCTCCCTGTTTATAAAGACGATGACTTCTCGGCTGAAGCGACAGAAAAAGAGGCTGTCACAAATTAAGTAAAACAGCGGAATTTCCGCAGAAAATAAATTAAAAAGAGGTATTTTATTATGAACATCGAAATCGCAGAAAAGATCAAGGCAATGCTGGTTGAAAACCTGAGAATTCCCGCAGATGAGCTGGAGTTTACATCTGAGCTGTTCGGTGACGATATCGGTCTTGACTCTATTGACTCTATCGAGATCATCGCAGGCATCGACAGCCTGTTCGGCGTACAGATGACAGGCGCTGCCAGAGAGCACTTCCAGACAATTGAGAGCCTCACAGCTTACGTTGAGGCAAATATGGGTGCATAATATGGCAAACTCCAGAAGATGTGTCGTAACAGGCCTTGGTATCATCTGCGCTCTCGGTGAAAACACCGAGCAGTGCTGGAATGCCGCAGTAAACGGCATCACAGGTATCCGCGAGGTAAAGTCTGTCGATACCTCAGACTGTTACGCAAATATGGGCGCAGAGGTATCCATGCCCAACAGCGAGCTTTCTAACGAAGACTATGACCGCGCTTCCCTTCTGTGTATCAAGGCGGCTGGCGAGGCTCTCGCAGACGCAGGCTACAGCACAGACTGCTTTGACGACAAGCGCGTTGGCGTTATCGTCGGCAACTGTGTAGGCGGTGCTGCAAGTATTGATGTATATTACACAGATAAGAAGAACGGCTGCGAAAAAGCTTCGGATATCCTGAAAATGCCTGCTACCGCTATCGCAAACAATGTAGCTATGCATTTCGGACTTAACGGCGCTACCGCAAACATCGTAAACGCTTGTGCTGCAGGTACTATGAGCCTTTCCTATGCGTGTGACCTTATCCGCGCAGGCAAGGCTGACGCATTCGTTGCAGGCGGCTCTGACAGCTTTACATCGCTTGCTTTCAGCGGCTTCCATGCGCTTCATGCGCTTGCGGCAGGCCCCTGCTCTCCCTTCAATCAGAGCAACGGTATCACACTCGGCGAGGGCGCAGGTATCCTTATCATTGAAAGCTACGAGCACGCTGTAAAGCGCGGCGCTAAGATCTACTGTGAGATACTCGGCGGCGGTGTAAGTTCTGTCGCGCACCACATCACCGCTCCCCGTCCCGACGGCGAGGGCCAGATGTCCGCTATCAGGCGCGCAGTAAAGAACAGCGGACTTGAGTTCACAGATATCGACTACATAAACGCTCACGGCACTGGTACAGCAAAGAATGACGAGGCTGAGTTCCTCTCTCTGCATACTCTGTTTGACAGCAACAACCATGTTTCGGTAAGCTCAACAAAGTCCATGACAGGCCAC
>JAZNWG010000075.1:0-2522 GCA_045593225.1 Oscillospiraceae bacterium | reverse complement strand
CTCCAGACCATTATCGAAAAGAACGATGGAACACCCATCGGCATTATGATATTCTGTGATCTGATGAACTACGAAGCAGAGCTTCAGCTAAAGCGTATCGCAATCCTTGAAAAGGGCAGGGGCTACGGCAAGGAGGCACTGTACCTCGCACAGAAATACGCCTTTGAGGTGCTGGGTACGAAGTGCCTCAGCCTCGGCACAAAGGAGCATAACACAAGGGCACAGAGCATTTACAAGGCAACAGGATTTACTCCCGATATGCCAGACCCCTGCACGCATTTTCACGTTGCGGCAGAGGATTATTCTAAACGCACAGGAGGACAGCTTTAATGTACTTCGAAGACATAACCCTCGGCATGACGATAGAGATCGCGCCTGCCATAATCGAAAAGGATAAGATGCTGGATTTTGCCCGCACCTACGACAATATTCCCCTGCACACCGACGAGGAATACGCAAAGACTACGCCATTCGGCAGGCTCATCGCTCCTGGCGTGATGAGCTTTATGGCGGTCTGGGCTAAGTATCTGGAAGTTGATATTTTCGGTGAGGAGCTTATCGCCGGCAAGTCCACAAAGATAGAGTGGATGAAGCCTGTTTTTGCCGAGGATATCCTGACAGGCAAGGCAACCGTCACCGCCTGCGTAGAGCGTAATCCCCGCAACGGTCTTGTGGAGCTAACCATCGAGGCGTACAATCAGCACGGCGAGCTTGTGCTGAGCGATGTGACTGAGGCTATCGTGAAGCGGAGAACGCAGTGATAACGCCCTGAACTTAACATAGGTCAATGCAGAAAAACTTTTGTCGTGATATCATATCTGTCAGGAGGTAGATATGATGAACGACACAAAACACAACTCACACAGAGCATTTGCTATAACCGCAACACTCGCGCTGATCGTAGCAGGCTTTGAGATACTGCTGGCTTATGCTCATTACAAGCCCGGGATGAATTTTCTTGACATTGCAAGCTATGTTACGGCAAACAGATTATTTTACTGTTTGATTCTTATAGTCTGCAATCTGGCTCTGATCTCAGGTGCAATACTGCTTTATAAGGAAAATGGCATAAAACTCAAGGACGAAATTTTCGACAGGAAGACCATCAAAAAGGATATATTCTACGGACTTATAGCTCTCGGTGTTACGGAGATACTCGGTATACTATTCAGTTTTACAGCTTTGGGCAGGACTGAGCTTGCGTTTCAGGGCGGGCAGACCACAATAGAAACAATGGTCATGGAGTTTTTGGCACTTACAGTTGTAAGTGGTTTTTGCAAGGAGATATTTTTCAGAGGTCTTGCAAGAAGATTCTGCGGTCCTGTTATGGGAGAAATGACGGCTCTGCTGCTTTTTAATCTGATGTTCGCAGTTCTGGATTGGCATAATCTTGGCTATTCGTTTGTGGTAGGTCTGGTGTGGATATGGTCGTACAAAAAGACAGGACATCTGCTTGCACCGATGATCGCACACGGCGGAGCAAACTTTATAGGTATATTTTATAATCTGATCGTGAATGGGGGAATATAGCTTGGATAAGGAATACATAGTAAAGCAGCTTGCTGCACTTGCGGATAAATTCGGCCTTGATATCGGTGAGGATGTGCTTGACGAGGTCGTGGGATTTTCAAAATTCAAGGTGTATTCAAAGGGCGAGATCCTTGCCTGCGTCGGCGACGATGCGTCCTGTGCGGCGATCGTGATGAGCGGTGTTGTACGCAGCTATTATGTTGACGGCGACGGAAATGACATCACGCAGTATTTCTCTGCCGAGGGAAGCTTCTGCATGGATGAGGGAATGATGGGCTACAGCGAAAATGTCGCAGTGTGGGAAGCAATAGAGGAATCCACTGTTATGCTGTTTGAAGTAAAACGGATGAAGGCACTTATCCTCAGCAATGAACAGCTTAAAACATTGTGGATAGAGCTTCTTGAGGGTGCAATGAGATACAAGATCTACAGAGAAAGCGGATTTCTTGTTCAGAATGCAACGGAGCGCTTCCTGACGTTCAGAAAGAGATACCCCGAATTATCCGAGCGTGTTTCACAGCAGTATATTGCTACCTATCTCGGAATCAAGCCCGAGTCCCTGAGCAGAATAAAAGCAGCATTGAAAGGGAGTAAGTGAAAAGCGCAGTCCGCAGTAAAATTCAAGCCGTACTTTCACGAGTGCGGTTTTTTGCTTTTCGGTATTGAATTTCTGATGCGTGTATGGTATAATATACTCATTCGAAAACAAGGTTTTGATAGTGAGGTGTAGACGCAATGCACGCTATAATACGTCAAGGGGACGGGAAATACTATGTTTCAGCTGTATTTGGATATTTCAGAGATATTACAGCAGCAGATGACTATGAAAGATACATTCAGAGTATACATAATCCGTACTGGATCGTTTGGGACGAGGAGAAAAAGCGTCTGATAAGATGGCTGAATATGGTTCCGAATACCGAATACATTATCCCGCAGATCCTGATTGTTGAATCGGAACGCAAGAACTGGAATATGGATGATAAGGGTGT
>JAZNWG010000074.1:0-3676 GCA_045593225.1 Oscillospiraceae bacterium | reverse complement strand
AGCACCTCCGCATAAAAGAGAGATACCAAAAAACATTGGTATCTCTCGGGCTGTCGATAAAGCACCATCTGCGTCGTCACCCACAATACGACAGGCACAAAGCCTAGTCGCATTGTGGTTTCCTGGCATATGGCACTTTCTCGTTCGCCCGAAAAATTCCCCTGTAAACTAAAATGAGATACCAAAAAACATTGGTATCTCATTATATGCGGTTTTGTTACTTTATGTTACACCTCGGCGTAGACCTCGTCAGTCTCGTCATAGTCGGGGTGGTCCTCAAGGCTTGGTGCATTGCCTGTATCGTCGCCCTTGAACAGGACCTTCAGGATTATCGGAGCGGCAATAGACGAGCAGATTATCAGCATGATGACCGCCGTGAAGCTCTCAGGCGCGAACAGCCCGCACGCAAGTCCCTTCTGTGCGACTATCAGTGCTACCTCGCCTCGGGTCATCATTCCGACGCCTATCTTCAGCGCGTCCTTATTTTTGAACCTGAACACCTTCGCCATAAGTCCGCAGCCGATTATCTTTGTGACGAGCGCCACCGCCACGAATGCCAGACCGAACCACAGCAGCTCCAGCGTGAAGCCGTCAAGCGTGGTCTTAAGTCCTATACTTGCGAAGAACACAGGTCCGAACAGCATATAGCTGCTTATATCCATCTTACCTGCGATATACTCTGCGTCACGCAGGTTGCACAGGATAATGCCTGCGACATAAGCGCCTGTGATATCTGCGATACCGAAGAAAGCATCAGCGCAGTAAGCCATTGTAAAGCACAGCGCAAGTCCGAATATCGGGATACGGCGCTGGTGGAAGAATTTCTTGTCGAGGTACTTGAACAGGAAGTATATCAGCAAGCCCACACATACACTGAAAACGAGGAACAGCAGCGTCTTTACGATAACGTCAACAGGCTTTGCATCGGCGCTCTTGAAGCCGATAACGAATGTCAGCACGATGATACCGATAACGTCATCGATGATAGCGGAGCTCATTATTATCGTGCCCACTTTACCTTTGAGGTGGCCAAGCTCGCGCAGGGTCTGCACCGTAATGCTTACCGAGGTGGCTGTCATGATAGTGCCGACAAAGATAGCCTTGAAGAATTCCTCTGAGCCTATCGGCGCAAAGCCGTAGAAGCAGGAATACAGCGCCCAGCCGCCAAGGAGCGGCACGAACACGCCTGCGCAGGCTATGCAGACCGCAACGGGGCCTGTCTTTATAAGCTCCTTGAGGTTTGTTTCAAGACCTGCCGAGAACATCAGCAGCACGACGCCTATCTCGGCCATTACGGAGAGAAATTCCGACTCGCCCACAAGACCGAGGACGCTCGGGCCTATCAGCAGACCTGCGACTATCTGGCCTGCCACCTGCGGCGCTTTAAGCTTTTTTGCACCTAAACCGAACAGCTTTGCCGCGATCAGGATTATCGCAAGATCTTTAAAATAGTTTATCATATCAGTTGCCTTTCATATAATCGTAGAGAAACCGCACTTTCTCAGTGCGGTGTCGCTATTTATTCACCTTATCAATTATATAACTTATTGCGTGTCAATTCAAGGCTAATTCTCAACAATAATTGCACACTTTGGCGGATATTTTTCGTCATTGTAGCCTACAATATTTCATATAGCATGAAAGGGGCATGGAAATGGCATTGGAGCTTTCAAAGAGGGCGCGGACGCTGCGCTGTGTAGCAAACGGCAGGGTGGTTTCGTTATCCGAGCTTCAGGACGGTATTTTTTCGCGCAGGCTTATGGGCGATGGCTTTGCGGTAAGGCTGAGAAAGCGGCGTGAGCTTTACCGCGGCAGGGGCTTTTTTGCAGGCGTAAGATATCATCTGCTGACGCTTATCCAGCCGCCCGAATTCGTTGAGATAGTTTCGCCTGCGGACGGCGTGGTGACAGCCTCGGGAGAATATCTGTCGCTTCGCACAGGCGACGGTGTTAATGTATCGGTGTTCCATGGCGCGAATGCGGAGTTTATACCGCAGGTAGGCGAAAAGGTGCGACGGGGCGCGGCTGTCTGTATCGCGGAGCGCGCGGCTTTACAGGAGAGCCTGCTCGGCGGCGCGGTGGTAGTGCTGTTTACCGAGCCGCAGCAGATAACCGAGCTGCATATCCTGACAGGCAGACACAGGACAGGCGAGCGCGTAGCGTTCTTTAAGAAAAACAAGTAAGGCGGGCAAAGCCCGCCTTTTTTATCAGTCGTATTCAATTACCGCAGCAGAGCAGCCGCCGAGCTTTGCTGTGTTCTGTGTCATTTCCACCGAGCCTACCGAGTACAGCAGTCTGCCCTCGGGGTGATCTACCTCGCACGCTTCAGAAGACGGATTGATGACGATCTCGATCTTCTGCTCGGCGCATTCGCGCAGGTAGATTGTCGGGTAGTCAAAGCGTACCCACTGAATCTTTGCGTTGCTCTGGAGCGCAGGGTTTGCCATTCTGAGTGCGATAAGGCGCTTGACCTCGCTGTAAATGGAGTTTTCGTCTGCCATTTGACTTTCCGCGTCAGGGCGGTCAGCCGAGGGGTCGAGCTGAATATACAGCTTGTCGGCGGTAGCGGAGGAAAAGCCCCCGTTCAGCCCCTTACTCCACTGCATGGGCGAGCGCGAGCCTGTGCGTCCGTAGCCGCCCTCCACCGAGGTGATGTTCTCAACGTAGTTCATGCCGATCTCGTCGCCGTAGTAGATGAACGGCGCACCCGGCATGGTCAGCAGGAACGCAAATGCGACCTTTATCTCGTCAGCGTCAAGGCGGCGCGCAAGTCTGTCCATATCGTGATTGCCCGAGGGTATACAGATAAGGCCCTTGCCGTCCGTCTTTTCGTAGTTTTCTATATATTTCTCTATGAACGCCTGTGCTGTGCCCTTGCCGCGCTTTGAAAAATACGGCTCGTCGCAGCGGAAAAGGTCGTTGTAGTGCGAGGGTCCGAAGTGCAGCAGGAAATCCATGTGGAAGCCGCCGCGCAGCGACTTGTCGGGCTCGCCCCATTCGGATACCATAGCGGCGTGGGGGAACTCCTCGTCAAGGAAGCGGCGGAAGTCCTGCCACAGCTCGATAGTGCCCTCGCCGCCGGGGTCGTTCTTTACAAGCGAGCCTGCCATATCAACGCGGAAGCCGTCACAGCCTGCGTTCAGCCAGAAGCGCATAACGTCCTTCATCGCCTCGCGCGTTGCGAGGGGGCCTGCGTCATTCATGCCCTGATGCCATGAAAGCGAGGGCTTGTAGTAGCCGTAGTTCAGCGCAGGCTGGGTGGAGAAGAAGTTGAGTGCAACGCTGCCGTCGCGCTGGGAGATACCGCGCAGGCAGGGGAGACAGTCAACGGATTCCCATATCGAATCCGTCCAGATATAGCGGTCGGTAAATTCGTTTCTTTCGGGCTTTATGCTCTCCTTGAACCACCTGTGCTCTACCGAGGTGTGACCGGGCACAAGGTCGAGGATAACGTGCATGGAGCGCTTGTGAGCCTCGCTGAACAGGCGCACGAGGTCCTCGTTGGTACCGTAGCGCGGAGCAACGGTGCAGTAGTCCTGCACGTCATAGCCTGCGTCACCGAACGGCGAGAGAAAGCAGGGGTTTATCCATATAGCGTTACAGCCGAGCTCTTTTATATAGTCCAGCTTTTCGATGATTCCGTTGAAGTCGCCAATACCGTCCGCATTGGTGTCGCG
>JAZNWG010000073.1:0-2329 GCA_045593225.1 Oscillospiraceae bacterium | reverse complement strand
GCCGTAAAGACCCCAGCCAAACTCCACATCAAAGAACAGGAAGCGCCATTTGCCGTCCATATGCTCGCTTGTTATCTCCTCGCCCTCTGCGGGATAGTATCTGTATGCCTTGAAGTTGTTGCCGGGCCAGTCGCGGTTTGCGGTAAATATCTGCATGCAGTAATACTGCATCAGATTTTCAACATCGACAAGCTCGCAGAACTCTGCAAATATCTTATCATCGGTAAGGTCCATATCATAATAAGCGCAGGCATCAAGATAATCCTGATGTGCAGGCTCGATGACCTCGCCCTCATCGGGAGTGGGCACCTCAATGTTCTCAACTATCGCATACTGCTCCTTGTTGCCGCCGAACTGTGTCGCGAGGTAGTCCTCGTTGTAGTTCTCGTGCAGCCATGAGTAGCCGTAATACTCGCCGTTCAGGAACACCGCGCAGGGCGTTGTGTTCTGCGAAACAGCAAAGCCGTAATCCTGTGCAAGCTGCTGGGACAGCTCATCTCGCACACCTGCGAACTCACGGTCATTTGCGCCGTTACGAAGAACTATACGGTCAAACTCCTCGATAGGCTCGCCCTTTTCGTTTACAGCGCCCTCGAAGAACGCATACTTGAACTTGCCGTTTTCAGGGTCGTATTCCTTTCTTGCAACAAGCTTCAGCGATTTCTGGTCAACAACTCTCGAATAGCCGCCTACTACTCTCACGCCTGCTGCCTGCGAGATGACATTGTCGCCGTCGCTCTCGAATACCTCAACGTAGATGTCGCGCTCGGACTCCCTGCCGTTCATAAAGTAGTTACCGGGCGCGTTGTAGGGTATCTCCTCGCCGGGGTGTGCCGCAACATACTCGTCATATATCTTTCCGGGTACGGCGATACCGTACTCGTAATCATAGAGATTGTAGGGATCGGTGCTGAGAACGAAAACAAGCGTATCGTCAGTGAAGCGCTCGTTTACATCAGTACCTGTAACAAAGCTTCTTGTATGTATCTTGCTCTGCACTCCGTCAACGACGGAAAATGCCTTGACTGTGGTAGCGCGCACCTCGGGGCCTGCGTTTATCTCGACAGGCTCGGTGTAAAGACACTTATCCTCTGCAACAGGGTCAGAGCCGTCAGTGGTGAAGTATATCTTCGCGCCTTCGGGAGCGGTAAGCTCTACCGCGATATTCTCGGCATAGAACTTCGCCGCGTGCGAGAATGTGATATCCTCCGTCACGACAGGTTGGTCAGTCTTATCGGGCGTTACCAGCGTAAGCTCGCCGTCTTCACCTATCGTTGCAGATACCTGCACAGGCTCGGGCGGATACAGCGTGTATATCACGCCTGCCGCGAGACCTATAAGCACAATTACAGCTAAAATAATAACTCTTTTCATCGGGTTCTCCTGAAATCACTTTTCGGCGCTGTCGGCAAGGTATTCCTTCTCCATTTTCGCGTACAGCTCTGGCATTGCTTTTCTGAAATTGAGCGGTCTGAAGCTCTCCGCGTCCACGAAGCCATGCGAGCTTGTGCCCTCGCAGAGTATCTGCTCCTCGCCCTTTCTTGTGACGGTGTAATAAAACTCGATACGCGCGGGAGTAAAGCGGCTTACGGTCGCCTTTACTATAAGTGTATCATCGTATCTCGCGGGGAGATGATAGCGGCAGCTTATGCCTGTCACAGGCAGCATTACACCGTTCCTTTCCATGTCTGAATAGCTCATTCCCACGCTTTTTATATAGTCCGTCCTCGCTATCTCAAACCATATGGGATAGGTCGCGTGATGTACTACTCCCATACAGTCCGTTTCAGCATAGCGGACGGTTATCTCCGAATATGAAGCCATCTTATAATTCCTCTCTGTGCGATTGTATCAGCCTTGCCGCATAAGCTACCAGCTTGTCGGGAGCGAAGCGGCTGAGCGTCTTGCTTATGCCTATCATTGGGGAGGTGGTTATCAGCAGCTTTCCGCCGAACATCTCGCGTACCGCGTATTCCGCAACATATTCACTGCTCTGCGGCGGCATTGCGAAGCTTACTCCCGCCTTATCGAGGAATTCCGTCTGCACAGGACCCGGGCACAGCGCCGAAATATATACGCCGCTTCTGCGTGCGCGAAGCTCCTCATACACAGCCTGCGTCATTCTCAGCACATACGCCTTTGAAGCGTAATAGGACGAGAACATCGGACCCGGATAAAAGCCTGCGGAGCTTGCGGTGTTCATGATATAGCCGCTGCCGCGCTTCGCAAAGTCCTTTACAAAAAGCTTGAACAGGATATGGAACGCCTTGATGTTTACGTCTATCATCTGCAGCTCCCTGTCAAGGTCGGTCTCGGTGAATTCACCGAA
>JAZNWG010000072.1:0-9360 GCA_045593225.1 Oscillospiraceae bacterium | reverse complement strand
TATTTCTACTGTTCAATTTTCAAGGAGCTTGTTCGCTGCCCTTTTCGCGACAGCTTTTATATTATATCACAGCTTTTCGTTCTTGTCAACCCCTTTTTAAAAAATTTTTAAAAAAGTTTTTCGACATCCCGAATCCTCTGTAATCCCGGCGCCCTCTCGCGGACAGCTTTTATATTTTATCATTTTACCGCACAAATGTCAATATACTTTTCAATAAAATACTCACCAATAAAATTCTCTCTTTTTTCAACATTTTGTGCCATTTGCTGCCCCATATAAAAAAGCTGCCCCGAAATACGGAGCAGCATACTATTTATATATAAGGAAAATTACTTCTGAGCCTCTGTAAGCTCGGAGATTATCTTCATAAAGCTGTCAACATCGCCGAAATCGCGGTAAACAGAAGCAAATCTGATATACGCAACATGGTCGATATCCTTCAGTCTGTGCAGGACGAGCTCGCCGATCTTGTCAGATGTGACCTCGCGCTGGAGCGAATTCTTCAGCTCAGCCGCAATGCCCTCAACCATATTCTCTATCGTATCAAGCGTAACCGGGCGCTTTACGGTAGCTCGGCAAAGGCGCTCAACAAGCTTTTCTCTGTCGAAAGGCTCGATGGAATTGTCCTTCTTTATTACCATCAGCGGAACTTCTTCAATTATCTCATAGGTAGTAAAGCGATAGCCGCACTGTATGCACTCGCGGCGGCGGCGCACCTTGTTCTCGGTGGGGCGGGAGTCAATAACCTTGCTTTCCTCACAGCTGCATTCGGGACATTTCATAATGATACTCTCCTCAATTATCGGGTGTTTTGTCTGTATTTTGTGTTTAGCATAACATATAGTCCGCTATATGTACTTATTATAGCATAATCTTTTCATTTTTTCAACAGTTTAATCAAAAAAATTGCGACAAGTTTTTCCTGCCGCAATTTTCTTTTATAATATCACACCACGCCCGAATTATCCAGCGCCGAGATGAGCGCCAGCACGGAGGACACGATGATATCCGTATGGATACCTGCACCCCAGCTTACTCTGCCATCGGGGAGTGTCACACCGATATAGGAAGCCGCCTTGGACTTGGAGGACTGCTCCATAGCATTCTGTGCGAATGTGGAAATGGTGTAGTCGATACCCATTCCGTTCTTAAGCGCGTCGGATACCGCGTCAAGACGACCGTTACCGCAGCCTGTAAAGGTACGCTCGCCGCCGTTTATCTCTACCTTGACGATCGCGGAGATCAGCTCACCCTGAGTATAGTGCGCGCTGATAAATCTGACATTGCCGTTGCAGTTGAGGTAGGTATCCTCGAAGATCTTGTAGATCTCAGACGGCATGAGCTCCTTATGCTGTCTGTCCGAAACGCCCTTGACGGTGTAGCCGAAATGCTCGCGCATCTTGGAAGGCATAGCGATACCGTAGTTGCTCTCCATAAGATAGCCGATACCACCCTTGCCCGACTGGCTGTTGATACGGATAACATCGCCCTCGTATTCTCTGCCGAGGTCGCGCGGGTCGATGGGCAGATACGGAACGTTCCAGTGCTCGGGATCGGTCTCGTTTCTCCAGCGCATGCCCTTTGCGATAGCGTCCTGGTGCGAGCCGCTGAACGCCGCAAACACCAGCCTGCCGCTGTACGGCATTCTCTCGTAGACGTGCATTCTTGTCAGACGCTCGTATGCCTCGGTTATCTCGGGCAGATTTGTGAAATCGAGCCCCGGCTCGATACCGTGGGAATACATATTCAGCGCCAGTGTGATGATATCGACGTTGCCTGTACGCTCGCCGTTGCCGAACAGCGTTCCCTCAACTCGGTCAGCGCCTGCCAGCAGTCCCAGCTCTGTGTCTGCAACCGCACAGCCTCTGTCATTATGCGGGTGCAGCGAAACGATAACGTTCTCCCTGTTGTGCAGGGTCTTGCACATATACTCCACCTGCTGCGCATAGACATGCGACATGGATTCCGCAACCGTTACAGGCAGATTGATTATAACCTTGTTATCGGGAGTAGGCTGCCAGATGTCGATCACTCTGTTACATATCTCGGCAGCGAACTCGGGCTCTGTGCCTGTGAAGCTCTCGGGAGAATACTCAAAGCGGAAGTTGCCCTCGGTCTTTTCGCGGTACTCATTCAGCATTCTTGCGCCTGTTTCAGCGATCTCGATTATCTCCTCCTTGCTCTTTCTGAACACCTGCTCACGCTGAGCAACGGAGGTAGAATTATAGAGGTGAACGATAGCGTTCTTGCAGCCCTTCAGAGCCTCAAAGGTCTTTTCGATAATGTGCTCGCGGCTCTGTGTCAGCACCTGCACCGCAACATCATCGGGGATCAGATCGCGCTCTATCAGCGCACGGCAGAACTCGTACTCGGTATCGGACGCCGCAGGAAAGCCGATCTCGATCTCCTTGAAACCGACCTCTACAAGACGGCGGAAGAACTCCAGCTTTTCCTCAAGGCTCATGGGGATTATCAGTGCCTGGTTTCCGTCGCGCAGGTCAACGCTGCACCATACGGGAGGCTTGTCGACATATTCCCTCTCTGTCCAGTCCATGCAAGGGAACGGCGGCATAAAATAACGTCGTGCGTACTTACTTGCTTCGATCATATCATTTTGTCCTTTCTCATAGATCGGTGTTATATTTAAGAACAGTTGAATTCGTTCATATCTTCCGTAAAACAAAAACAGCTCCATCTCATAAAAGAGATGAAGCTGTAAACTCCACGGTACCACTCTTGTTGGCGATGTATCATCACCCACTCGTCCACATCAAGCAATGTGTATCTCTGTAACGGGAGAACCCGAGACCGCCTACTTCAATGTTCAGCGACCCTGCTCAAGGAGGAGCTATGGCCATGCCGCGTTACCGCCTCGCACCAAACGGCGGCTCTCTGAAAACCACGTCAAAGCTTTATTTCCTATCAACGCATTTCAACATATTCTACCGTCATTATAGCACGATACCGTGATTTTGTCAACACCCCGAAAAAAATTTCTGCCGCCTGCATAAAAACAAAACTTGTCCAATACTATTTATATAAGACATCACAGGAGGTACAAAATGAGGACAAACAAGATAATCGCGATAATATCCGCTACTGCGGTGCTGCCCATGACCATGCTCATTTCAGGGGCAAGCGCCTCTGACGCATTCACCGCTGCCGCTGAGCTTACCCGAAGCGCCGCGTATCTCTCTGCGGGAGTTCCCGTTATTTCTCAGCAGACCGACATTCCCGAAGCGCCTGCCCCGCCCGTTGAGGAGATAGCGCCACCCGTCACAACAACAGCCGCAACTGCGCCGCTTCCCGATGAAACGATCGAGCCGCAGCCGCCCGAGGATACCCCCGAAGAAAGCGCCGCGCGTGTTATAACACTGAATGTCATACCATTCGATGACGGGCTTGACTATACCGCTGAGGGTCATCACAGCGGCACGATACTGCGAAAGACCTACGGCAACTCCGAAAGCAGCGAGTACATAACCCTCGCAAGCGGCGCACAGGTGAGAAACTGCACCTACGACAGCAGCGAAGCGTTGCTCTCCACCGCCTCACAGCTCCCAGAATTTACGATAGAACTGAACTCCCCCGAGCCACAGGTGCTGATAGTGCACACCCACGCCACCGAAAGCTTCGAGCCGTATCAGCGCAGCTATTATGACGCAGAATTTCCAAGTCGCTCGCAGGACCCCTCGCACAATATGATAGCAGTCGGCGAGGCGCTTGCCGAAACGCTCGCGGAAAACGGTATCTCGGTAGTGCATGACGGCACGCTGCACGACTTCCCTGCCTACACAGGCTCGTATGACCGCAGCGAGGAAACGATACGAGATATTCTGGACAAATACCCCTCCATAAAGATAGTTATAGACCTGCACCGCGACGCGATCGCAGACACAGACGGCACAAGGATAGCACCCGTCGCAGAGATAAACGGCAAAAGCGCCGCTCAGCTCATGATAATCGCAGGCTGCGATGACGGGCGGTTCAATATGCCGAACTATATGGAGAATTTCAAGCTGGCGGCACTGTTGCAGAACTCAGCCGAAACGCTTTATCCCACTCTGGCACGCCCTGTGCTGTTCGACTACCGCAACTACAACCAGCACATCACGACAGGCTCGCTGCTGATTGAGATAGGCAGCCACGCAAACTCCCTTGACGAGGCACTTTACACCGCCGAGCTTCTGGGAGAGAGTATGGCGGCGGCACTCGCTCTACTCGCATAACGCCACCCCTTATAGCTAACGGGCACAGCACGCTGTGCCCCTACAATAACAAAAAGCCCCGAGCATTCTCGGGGCTTTGATCTATTCGGAATTATCTGCGTACAGCAGCTGTGCTCATCAGCTTCTTTTCCATCTCTGTTGTATCTGTGCAATACTCCATAGCAGTCTGGTAAGTGATAGCGTTGCTCTGGTAAAGCTTTGCAAGGCTGTCATTGAGAGTGATCATGCCGAGCGAGGTAGCAGACTGCATGATAGACTCCATCTGGGGGATCTTGTTTGTACGGATAAGGTTCTTTACAGCGTCTGTGCCGACCATTACCTCAACTGCAGCAACTCTGCCCTTGCCGTCGGAGGTGGGAACCAGCGACTGTGCAACGATGCCCTGGATCATGTTTGCAAGCTGAGAACGTGTCTGCTCCTGAGCGTATGTCGGGCAGGCGTCGATGATACGGTCGATAGTCTGCGCAGCACTGGAGGTATGCAGTGTACCGAATACCAGATGTCCTGTTTCGGCAGCTGTCATAGCCAGCGAGATAGTCTCATAGTCACGCATCTCACCGATGAGGATAACATCGGGGTCCTCACGCAGCGCACTTCTCAGCGCACTCGCGAATGTGGGAACATCTCTGCCAAGCTCACGCTGGTGGATAGTAGCCTTCTGCTGTGTATAACGGTACTCGATAGGATCCTCGATAGTGATAATGTGGCATGCGCGTGTTCTGTTGATGTACTCTACCATTGCAGCAAGTGTTGTGGACTTACCTGCACCTGTGGGGCCTGTTACCAGAACAAGACCGCGGCGCTTCTTCGCAAACTCGAGCAGAACGGAAGGCATCTTCAGTTCCTCAAGAGTGGGTATCTCAGCATTCAGCAGACGGATACAAGCTGCAAGCTTGCCACTCTGACGGAATACATTTACACGCTGTCTTGCGCCGTTCTTCAGCTCAAAGCTGAAGTCGATATCGTTACCCTCTGTCAGCAGCTTCTCCTGCTCTGCGGTGAGGATAGAAAGGATAGTGCGGTTTACTACCTGATCGCTGAGCTCTGTGTACTTACGAAGCTCGCCGTTTACTCTTACTACTGTGGGAGCGCCGACTGTGAGATGGATATCAGAAGCCTTCATCTCTCTTGCCTGCATTATAAACTCTTCAAATGTCATATATAAAGTCCGTCCTTTCAGAAACTTTCAGATATAATATGTAGTTGCTTAGTTATTTGATCTTGAACTGGATACCGCTTGCGGAGAAGTATACCTCATCGCTGATGTTCGCGATACGCTGGTTTACGTTGCCGAGGATAACTCTGAACACAGCCTGTGCGCGGTTTTCAGGGATAACGGAGAAGCCTGTTTCGAGCGTGATGATTATCATGCTGCCGTCCTTCTCCTTGATAGCATCTATCATAGCGGTAACATCGGAGATGACTCTCTTTTCTATCTCCTTACGGAGCTCCTCTGTCATGTCCTCGTCATTGGGGCACATCTCCTTGATGATCTTCGATGTGTATGCACCGAGGCTGTCAAAGATGACGAACTTGTGATCTGTGAAGTACTGTGTGGGATCGCTCACAACGCCTGTTACGATATCCCACTCAACACCGTGCTGATTGTTGCTGTACTCGATACGATTGAGTGTGTCAGCGTCTACCGCGTCGCTCGTGCGCAGGTACAGAACATAGTCGCAGGCAGCGAGGTATGTTACAGCCCATCTTGTCTTGCCGCTGGCTGCGCCGCCGGTGATAAGAATATTCTTGGACATAACCGATGTTCCTTTCGTGATTTAAGTTATAGCAAGCCATGCCGCGTACCCATGGCATCAGCGCAAAGGCTCACTTTGGTTACATTATACCACTTTTCTTCACAAAAGTAAATAGTTTTGGTTATATAAAATAAAGCCTCTAAATTGACATATCCCACAAAAAACGCGCCCCATATCATCATGGAGCGCGTTTATTTTATTTGTCTTCCTTATTCTCCGAGTCCTTGTTCTTCTTAAAATGGAAGCGCTTTGAATACTCGGTCTTTTTGCCGACAAGCACTTCCTTAAAGGTAGGCTTGTGTATTTCAGGGGTTACAACAGACGCAACAGACTGATCCGCAACAGTCTCCTCGCATTCGTAATCGGGCGTTATATACCCGACGTCCCCGACGTAGTCGCCCGTTTTAAGCGGCAGCTTGCGTTTCCTGAGCCTGCCCTCGATAAACTCCTTGAACAGCATGTAGATAACAGCGCATACAGGAACACCAAGCAGCATTCCCACTATTCCGAACAGACCGCCGCCGATAAGGATAGCGATAAGCACCCATACCGCAGGAAGTCCTGTGGAGTCTCCCAGTATCCACGGCGAGATGATGTTTCCGTCGATGTTCTGAAGTATCAGTATAAAGATAACGAACCACAGCGCCTTCATCGGGTCGCCCGACAGCAGCAGGAGCAGCGTACAGGGGATACAGCCGATGAACGGGCCGATGAACGGGATAAGGTTGAACACGAACATTATCGCCGAAATAAGCAGCGAATACGGCATACTCATGATAGTGCAGCCGACAAAGCAGAAGCATGCAACGATCAGCGCCTCGATTATCTTGCCCATGATAGAGCCGAGAAACTTCTTGCTAGCCTCACGGCATACAGCAAGAAAACGCTGCGCGGACTTAACCTTCAGAAATGCAAATATGAGCTTCTTTGTCTGACCGATGAACATCTCCTTCTTGCCGAGCAGATAGATAGAGATAACAAGTCCGATGATAAAATTGTACATCGCAGACAGCACCGACCACACGCCGTTTGCGAGGTTGCCCGCGAAGGCGATAAGCTCGTTGGAATACTGCGACCAGAGATCGGTGACGAATTTTGTGAAATCCTCAAGGGGATTGCCGAAGAATTCAAGCAGCGTGGGATTGTCCTCAAATGTATCATTCAGCCATTCGTTGACCGTAGCGATGTAGGAATCCATATTGGAGAAGATACCTACGATATTGTCCACCAGCTGAGGTATCACCATCACGATGACCAGCACCAACGCCAGCAGAACGAACAGCATTGTCAGAGTCAGTGCAAACGCTCTCGCTCTGCCACGCTTTTTCTTATTATCCGAGTTCGACCATTTTCTGAACCACTTTGTTTCTATTGCAGTCATTACAGGATTAAGCAGATATGCCGCAAAAATACCGATGATGATAGGTGTAGCAATGGAGCCGAGCCACGACAGCTTCTCCATAACACTGTCAAATCTGAATATCAGCAGTATGCCAAGAGCACTGACAACTATCGCACCGACCGCATAAGCTGCAATGGTAAAATATCTTGTATTCCAGTTAAGCTTCACAAAATCCCTCCCGAAAAGGTGATCTAATACAAATATTGTACTACTTTACCACCAAAAAATCAAGTGCGATTTGGCAAAAAGTAAGAGTTTTTTAAGCTCTCGGCGGCGGATATGTCAAAAAGCGAAAAAATTTGATTTTCCTATTGCAAAACAGGACGGTTTATTGTATAATATATACGTATGTTTGAGGCTTATGGCTTCATACAAAATATCGAAAGGAGTTCAAACTCAAATGACTTATTCTCATGAAGTTGAAAACATGTGTCCCGTAGCACAGGGCGTTGCTCACGGCGCGGCACCTATCCCCGAAGAGGCTAAGTGGGTAAAGGCTAAGGAAATAGCTGATATCAACGGCTTTACACACGGCATTGGCTGGTGTGCTCCTCAGCAGGGCACCTGCAAGCTGTCCCTCAACGTTAAGGGCGGTATTATTCAGGAGGCTCTGGTTGAGACCATCGGATGTTCCGGTATGACTCACTCCGCAGCTATGGCTTCCGAGATCCTTCCCGGCAGAACCATTCTCGAGGCTCTTAACACAGACCTCGTTTGCGACGCTATCAATACAGCAATGAGAGAGCTGTTCCTGCAGATCGTATACGGCAGAAGCCAGTCCGCTTTCTCCGAGGACGGTCTTGTTATCGGTGCAGGTCTTGAGGACCTCGGTAAGGGTCTGCGTTCTCAGATCGGTACAATGTACGGTACTCTCGCAAAGGGTCCCCGCTACCTCGAAATGACTGACGGCTATGTAACAGGTATCGCTCTTAACGAGGATAACGAGATCATCGGCTATCAGTTCGTAAACTTCGGCAAGATGATGGACTTCATCAAGGCTGGCGACGATGCTAACACAGCATTTGAGAAGGCAAAGGGTCAGTATGGCCGTGTTGCTGATGCTGTTAAGATCATCGACCCCAGAAAAGAGTAATAGGAGGTAGAATATAATGGCATTATTTGAATCTTATGACAGAAGAGAACCCCAGATCCTTGCTGCTATCAAGGAATACGGTATCAACTCCATCGAGGAGTGCGCTGATATCTGCAAGGCTAAGGGTCTTGATATCTACAAGCTCGTAGAGGGCATTCAGCCCATCTGCTTCGAGAACGCTAAGTGGGCTTATACAGTAGGCTGCGCTATCGCTATCAAGAAGGGCTGCACAAGAGCTGCTGACGCTGCTGCTGCTATCGGCGAGGGCCTGCAGGCATTCTGCATTCCCGGCTCCGTTGCTGACCAGCGTAAGGTAGGTCTCGGCCACGGTAACCTCGGCAAGATGCTGCTTGAGGACGACACAGAGTGCTTCGCATTCCTGGCAGGCCACGAGTCCTTCGCTGCTGCTGAGGGCGCTATCGGTATCGCTGAGAAGGCTAACAAGGTTCGTAAGAACCCCCTGAGAGTTATCCTCAACGGTCTCGGCAAGGACGCTGCTCAGATCATCGCTCGTATCAACGGCTTCACATACGTTGAGACAGAGATGGATTACCACACAGGCGAGGTAAAGGAAGTATTCCGCAAGGCTTACTCCACAGGTCTTCGTGCAAAGGTTAACTGCTACGGCGCTAACGACGTAACAGAAGGCGTTGCTATCATGTGGAAGGAGAACGTTGACGTTTCCATCACAGGTAACTCCACTAACCCCACACGCTTCCAGCACCCTGTTGCAGGCACATACAAGAAGGAGTGCACAGAGAAGGGCAAGAAGTACTTCTCCGTTGCTTCCGGTGGTGGTACAGGCCGTACACTTCACCCCGATAACATGGCTGCAGGTCCCTCCAGCTACGGTATGACAGACACAATGGGAAGAATGCA
>JAZNWG010000071.1:0-2172 GCA_045593225.1 Oscillospiraceae bacterium | reverse complement strand
CCGACTTCGTCAACGATCACGACATTGGCCTTCGGCGAATAATGCTTATACTTCATGCCCGGAGAGAGTACTTTTTCGTTATCGGCGGGTTTTGCGCTGACAGCGTCATCGATCTCCACTTCAGCGAATTCCGAAAGCATTTCAGCGGTCACTCCGCCCGGACGCAGAATATGGATCTTATCGTTTCTGAAGCAGATAACTGTACTTTCAACGCCACAAGAACAAGTGCCGCCGTCAATGATGAGTGGTATCCTGCCGTTCATATCATCAAAAACGTGCTGAGCTGATGTAGGGCTAGGACTGCCAGAAATATTTGCGGAAGGTGCAGCTATCGGAAGTCCACACTCCCTGATAAGTGCTCTTGCCGCTTCACTGGCAGGCATTCTCACCGCAACTGTATCAAGACCGCCGCTGGTAACATCAGGAATGATCGGAGCCTTCGGAAATATCATGGTCAGAGGTCCACCCCAGAATTTGTTGGCAAGCTCTAAAGCGACCGGCGGTGTTTCGAGTACCAGAGGCTTCAACATTTCCATGTCACTAATGTGAACGATAAGTGGATTGTCCTGGGGTCTGCCCTTTGCCTCAAAAATACGTTTTACTGCGTTCTCATCAAGTGCGTTTGCAGCAAGTCCGTAGACTGTTTCGGTAGGCATTCCGACAATACCGCCATTTTTTATTATGTCAGCGGCTTTTTTAATATTCACATCATTATATTGGAGAATTTCAGTTGTCATCATTTAGTCCTTTTGTTTCAATAGCTTCGCAGTCTGATCAGCTATACGCAAGGCTTCAAATACCTCGTCACAATCACCGTTCATTATATTATCCAGCTTGTAGAGTGTTAATCCTATGCGATGGTCTGTCACACGGGATTGCGGATAATTATAGGTGCGTATACGCTCTGAACGGTCTCCTGTTCCTACCTGGATACGTCTTTCTTCAGCAATAGCGCTGTCGCGGGCAGTAAGCTTTGCTTCATACAGTTTACTGTACAGCATCTTCATTGCCTTTTCCCTGTTCTTGAATTGGGAGCGTTCCTCCTGACATTCCACAACAACACCGGTAGGATTGTGTATAATGCGGATCGCTGACTCGGTCTTGTTTATGTGCTGGCCGCCTGCGCCGCTTGAGCGGTATGTCTGTACAGTGAGATCAGCAGGATTTATATCTACATCAACTTCCTCTACCTCGGGAAGCACAGCTACTGTAATGGTAGAGGTATGGATACGGCCCTGTGATTCGGTCTCGGGAACGCGCTGTACTCTATGAACTCCGCTCTCGTATTTCATCTTGGCGTAAGCCCCCTCGCCTGCGATGCTGAAGGAGACCTCCTTGTAGCCGCCAAGCTCGGTAGGATTTGCACTCAGGACTTCGATCTTCCAACCCTGAGACTGTGCATACATCGTATACATTCTGAATAAGGAGTTTGCGAAGAGCGAAGCTTCCTCGCCGCCTGCGCCGCCTCTGATCTCCATAATTACGTTTCTGTCGTCGTCGGGATCTTTAGGAAGCAGTAATATCTTCAATTCTTCGGTCAGCTTTTCAATGCGGCTCTTGCTGTCGTTAAACTCCTCCTGAGCCATTTCACGAAGCTCCTCATCTGATCCTGCTTCATCAAGCGTTGCTTTGGCGTCATCAAAGTCATTTACTGCTTTCTGATAGCTCCTGTAAGTCTCAATAAGCGGCGTAAGGCTCTTGTATTCCTTCATGAGTGCCTTATAAAGCTCATTGTTGGCAATGACCGTAGGATCAGATAGCTTGTTATTTATTTCATCATATCTGGCATCAGCCATCTTTAATTTATCTAACATTATTATTTACCTCCGAAAATATTGCTTTGAATAACCTGAAGCTAATTTTCGGCTTCTCTTATGACTGTTTTAATGTTTTTTTCGCATTTGACACGCGGGATCATAAAAACATGCCCACAGCCCTTGCAGCATAGTTTGAAATCAGCACCGCTACGCTGTACGAGCATTTCTGTATTTCCACAACCGGGGTGTGGCTTTTTCATTACAAGTATGTCGCCTATCCTTATATCCATATGCTGCATCTCCTTTCAACCAATATCATCTTATTAGTATACCATAAAATGAATATATTTGCAATAGAACTGCTTTGAATTCACATAAATACTTTACGATTAAAGCAAAGTTAGTTGTTTTTTGC
>JAZNWG010000070.1:0-3418 GCA_045593225.1 Oscillospiraceae bacterium | reverse complement strand
GCGCCGAGTCTGAGACCCAGACGGAAGCTGAAGCCTGTACCGAAGATGTTGTCGCCGAGCAGACCCTGCTCCTCAGCCTGGTCGATAGCCTTCTGGAGACGTCTTACAGCGATGGGGTACTCTGCACGAACATATACATAGCCCTGGTTAGCGCCGATAGTGTAACCAGCGATAGCCATAGCCTCGATAAGAGCATGGGGGTCGCCCTCAAGAACGGAACGGTCCATGAACGCACCGGGGTCGCCCTCGTCAGCGTTACAGCAAACGTACTTCTGATCTGCGTCCTTAACGAGGTCCTTAGCGAGCTGCCACTTGCGTCCTGTGGGGAAGCCTGCGCCGCCTCTGCCTCTCAGACCGGAGTCAAGCAGGCAGTTTACAACATCGTCCTGGCTCATGGTTGTCAGAACCTTGTAGAGAGCCTGATAACCGTCACGAGCTATGTACTCATTGATATTCTCGGGGTCGATGACACCGCAGTTACGCAGAGCAACACGCTGCTGCTTAGCGTAGAATGCTGTCTCGTTGAGGGACTTGATTGTGTCGCCGTCAACTGTCTCGTCATAGAGGTACTTCTTAACGGGGTTGCCGTTCTTGAGGTGCTCCTCAACGATCTCGGGAATTCTGTCTACGGAAGCGTGCGCGTAGAAAGAGCCCTCGGGATACACGATCATGATGGGGCCGCGTGCACACAGACCGAAACAGCCTGTTGTAATTACATTTACCTTATCCTGAAGACCAGCCTTAGCGATCTCTTCCTTCAGGCATTCAACTATCTTCTTGGAGCCGCTGGAGTCACAGCCTGTACCGCCGCAGATGAGGACATCCTTGATACCTGTCTCTACGCAGTCAACACGGGTCTTTACGACCTCGGCAGATGCTTCCTTAACAGCGTTAAGCTCCGCAATTGTCTTAATCATAGCTTAATCCTTCCTGTTTCGTTAATTATACTTTAATTTTCAGCGATTATTCGTACTTTGCGAGGATCTTGTCAACATCGTCAACAGTCAGATTGCCGTAAACGTCTTCGTTTACTGTAAGTACGGGAGCGAGGCCGCAGGCACCGATGCAACGGCAAGCATCCAGAGAGAACTTTCCGTCGGGAGTGATCTCGCCGCCCTTGATGCCGAGCTTTTCAGCAAATGTGTTGAAGATATCGCCGGAGCCCTTAACGTAGCAGGCAGTACCAAGACAGACAGAAATTCTGTACTTACCCTTGGGGTTGAGGGAGAACTGAGCGTAGAATGTAACTACACCGTAAACCTTCTCCAGCGGAATGTCCATACCTTCTGCGATCATGGTCTGAACCTCGATAGGCAGGTAGCCGTAGATGTCCTGAGCCTTCTGGAGTACGGGCATGAGAGCGCCACGGTCGTCCTTGTGCTCAGCGATCACAGCCTTGAGCTGCGCTTCCTGTTCAGCAGTTCCGGCAAAAGGAACTGCGCACTTTTTAAAAGCCATTTTTTAGCCTCCTTAATATTTTCACCGCCTTATGGCAGTATTTTCATGTTCTTTCCGCATGGCGCGGAAAAGCCGCCGAATACTTTTCCTACTATTATATAGGCGACTGTTTCCGGCGGAAAATGTGCTTCGTGAATTTTTTGTCACGATGCGATTACTAAAATTATATCATATATCCGTTAAAAAATCTACAAATTTCGCATTAAATAATTTTGGCATGTTGTAGAATTTTTGCGTATTTTTTTGTTGATTATGCACAAATTTGTTAATTTTCTATCAATAGCTGCAAGATAGCTTAAGCTAACCTTTCACGCGATTATTTACAAAGGAAAAACTCCCACACAGCAAAGCCGTATGGGAGCGCTTTTGTTATTATTCAGCCATCGGATTTTCCAGCGATTTTTGCAGGAAGCTCTTCGTTTTCTCGCTTTTGGGATTTAAGAACACCTCGTCGGGAGTTCCCATCTCCTCAATAACTCCGTCAGCCATAAATATCACCTTGTCGGCAACACTGCGTGCAAAGTTCATCTCATGCGTTACCACTATCATAGTTCGGTCGCTTGTTTTGAGCTCGCGGATGACCTTCAGCACCTCTCCTGTAAGCTCGGGGTCGAGCGCCGATGTGGGCTCGTCAAAGCACAGGATATCGGGGCTCATAGCAAGCGCACGCGCGATAGCAACACGCTGCTGCTGTGTTCCCGAAAGCTGGCAGGGATAATTGCCTACCTTATCCGAAAGTCCAACCATATCAAGCAGATTTCTGGACTTCTCCTCGATCTCTGCGCGTATCGCGCTCTTTTGCTCCTTGGTGAGCTTTTCAGAGCTGTCGTTTATCCGCATCAGCTCCTGTGCAAGCATAACATTCTTCAGCACGGTATACTGCGGAAACAGATTGAACTGCTGGAACACCATGCCGAAATGCAGGCGCTTTTCGCGTATCTCCTTATCGGTGTAGGCGCTGTCACCGGCGTTGAATATCTCCTCACCGTCAATAACGAAGGTTCCGACATCGGGGCGCTCGAGGAAGTTTATGCAGCGAAGCAGAGTTGTCTTGCCGCTTCCCGACGAGCCGATGATAGCAAGCACCTCGCCCTTTTGGAGTGAGAAGTCGATGCCTTTGAGGACTTCGGTCCTGCCGAAGCTCTTGTATATATTTTTTACTTCAAGAAATGCCATATCTGCTCCTTATCCGCTGTAATAGTTCAGCTTCTTCTCGATCTTGCCGAGGATAATAGTCAGCAATCCAGAGAACAAGAGGTAGAACACAGCTATGTAGAACAAAGGCCATATAATAGACTTCTGCGCGATGATGTTCTGCGCAGACTGAACAAGCTCAACTACCATTACAACTCGTGCAAGGGAGGTATCCTTTACAAGCGTGATTATCTCGTTGCCCATAGGTGCTACGATACGCTTTACCACCTGGAAGAGCACTATCTTGAAGAATATCTGGCTCTTTGTCATGCCGAGCACCTGTCCGGCCTCGTACTGACCATGAGGTATGCTCTCGATACCGCCGCGGTATATCTCGGAAAAATAGCAAGCGTAGTTGATGATGAACGCGATAAGCACCGCTGTTATTCTCGGGATAGCAGGCAGGCCGAAGATAAGTCCCGGGCCGTAGAACACAAGGATTATCTGCAGCATGAGCGGAGTTCCACGGATTATCCATACAAATGTCCTTGTTATCCACTTTATAGGCTTTATCTTCGACATCGAGCCGAAGGTTATCACAAGTCCGAGCGGCAGTGCGCACAGGAGCGTGATCGCAAATATCTGCAGAGTAACAAGAAAGCCATCGGCCAGATTTAATGTAACTTCAAGAAAAGACATATATATAATTCGTTTTCGTTAAGGTTTTGGACGGCTTTTGCCGATATCTAAGGGCGGCTTATGCCGCCCTTGTGAGCTTAATTACTGAAATGCGTATACATCAGCAAGATCATACTTCTCAGCAAGT
>JAZNWG010000069.1:0-3362 GCA_045593225.1 Oscillospiraceae bacterium | reverse complement strand
TACAGGTGTTTAGCAAATACCTATTGACTTTTTCGCTTTATTATGGTAAAATATAAAACAGCATAATCACAATTTAAAGTACGACAGTAAAAAACTACTACGGAGGTACTAATTATGATCAAAGATGAAAATATGGATTATCTGTTTAAGGCAATGCTCACACTGGAGACTGTTGACGAGTGCTATGCATTCTTCGAGGACCTCTGCACACCTCAGGAGCTCAAGGCTATCTCCCAGCGTCTGCACGTTGCAAAGCTGCTGACAGAGGACTGCGTCTACAACGAGATAGTAAAGAAGACAGGTGCAAGCACCGCTACTATCAGCCGTGTAAACAAGACTCTCAACTATCAGGCTGCAGGCGGCTACAAGATCGTGTTCGATCGCCTCAATAAGGAGAAGTAATAATGGCAGGCTACGGCGAGTTCGCAAGCGTTTACGATCTGCTTACAGAAAATGTTCCTTATGACGAGATCGCGGCTTATTACGATGGTATCATAAAGAGCTGCGGTGTAGCAGGAAATCTGCTGCTTGATATGGGCTGCGGCACAGGAAACCTCACGATGAGGCTTGCGTCGCTTGGTTATGATGTTATTGCGTCCGATGCGTCCCCCGAGATGTTAAGTGTTGCGGTATCAAAGCTGACTGATAATAATATTCAGTATATCTGTCAGAGCATGACGGAGACTGATCTTTACGGTACAGTAGATATCGCGGTATCTACGCTTGACAGCATAAACCACCTTGACAGTGCAGAGGATATACAGCGCTGTTTTGTAAGGACTGCGCAGAATGTCAGCAGTGGTGGTTTGTTCCTGTTTGATGTAAACACTGTTTATAAGCACCGTCATGTTCTGGCTGAAAACACATTCATATATGATGTGGACGGAGCATACTGTGCATGGCAGAACAGATACTCCCCCGAGGACGACAGCGTAGGCATAGAGCTTGATCTGTTCTATGAAAACGACGACGGCAGCTACAACAGAGGCTATGAGAGCTTCCGCGAGATAGCTCTGCCGCAGGAGCAGTACATGGCTATGCTTCAGCGTGCGGGCTTTGAGGTGCTGAATGTTTACGAGTACCTCACATTTGACCACCCGACAGACACCAGCGAAAAGCTGATGTTCGTTGCAAGAAGATTATAATGAAAAGACCGCTTGCTGAAATGCAGGCGGTTTTTTGTTGACTTTTTCGGAGAGAGGTGATATAATTAGCTGATAATGAGCTTAGCCTGAGGAGGTGCAGCGGCTATGATGAGAGTCAGAAAGACAACGGTGCTTCCCGCGCCGAAAAAGGCGGTGTTCGCAAGACTTGTGCGTCTGAAAACGCTGCAGTATATTGCATATCCCTATGCGACGTTTACACCGATTAACGGCAATAATGAAATGATATGGGAAAAGGGCGCGGTCAACCGCTTCGCGTTCAGACTATTCGGATCTATCCCTTTCGGAACGCATACTATAAAGGTGTTGCGCTTTGATATTGATGAAGGAATATACACAAGAGAGAGCAACGCTCACGTTCCTGTGTGGAATCACAGGATAATTCTGAAGCAGCTGCCCGATGGTAGATGTCTGTATACCGATATCGTGGATATTGAAGCAGGCTTGAAAACCTTTTTTGTGTATCTGTGGGCTAACTGCTTTTATGCTCATAGGCAGAAAAAATGGGTAGCCTTACTGAAGCGTAGCTATAGGAGCAAGAATAATATAGCTTGCAAATAAATTCAAACTGTGCTATTATAGTAAGGTATTCACAAAAAAACAATTAAAACATATAATGGAGATACAGCGATGGGAAAGATAGTAAGAACACTCTCCGAGGACGGCAGTGTATTATGCTCGGCAATAGACAGCACCGATATGGTGAGGGAGCTCCAGAAGCTTCATAAATGCACACCTGTTGTAACTGCGGCGCTCGGCCGAATGGTAACGGCAGGCTCGATAATGGGCGCAATGCTCAAAAGCGACGGAGATACGCTCACCCTGCGTGTAAACGGCGGCGGCCCCGCAGGAACACTTATGGTGGTAGCCGATAACTGGGGCAACGTAAAGTGCTGTGCAGGCGATGATCAGGTAAACATTCCCCTCAGAGAGGACGGAGGACTTGATGTTGCAGGCTGTGTCGGCAGAGACGGATTTCTCACCGTTGTAAAGGATATGGGACTGAAAGAGCCGTATGTTGGGCAAATTCCTCTTGTTTCGGGGAATATTGCGGAGGATATCACGGCATACTATTCCATAAGCGAGCAGATCCCTACCGTCTGCGCACTCGGTATCGTGTTCAATGATGACGCTACTGTAAAGGCTGCAGGAGGCTATATGGTGCAGCTCGTACCGCCCGTTATGGATACGGCGGTAGATGTTATCGAGCGCAATCTCGGCGCAATGGAATCTATCTCTGCTATGCTGGCAAAAGGAATGCAGCCCGAGGATTATGCTATGATGGCACTTGAGGGACTGAATGCAGAGGTGTTGGATAGCTGGGAGGCTGTCTATCACTGTGACTGCTCCAGAGAGAGAACGGAAAGAGTTCTTATCAGCATGGGCAGGGAAGAGATAGAGAAACTGGCTGCGGAGGAAGAGAAAACAGAGGTTTGTTGTCATTTTTGCAATAAAAAATATGAGTTTTCAACAGATGAAATGTTGGAATTGCTCAAAGAAAAATAATTTTCAAAAAAAATTAAAAAAACGCTTGACAAAATGGTTGCAAACGTGTATAATATAAAAGTCGTCAGTCAAGAGGCAACTCAAGATTGACAGCTATGATGGGAGTTTAGCTCAGCTGGGAGAGCATCTGCCTTACAAGCAGAGGGTCACAGGTTCGAGCCCTGTAACTCCCACCACATGGCCCGGTAGTTCAGTTGGTTAGAACGCCGCCCTGTCACGGCGGAGGTCGTGGGTTCGAGTCCCATCCGGGTCGCCAATCGCTTTTAAAGCGGTTGTGCCTCTGTAGCTCAGTTGGTAGAGCAGAGGACTGAAAATCCTCGTGTCGTTGGTTCGATTCCGACCGGAGGCACCAAATGCGGATTTAGCTCATCTGGTAGAGCGCCACCTTGCCAAGGTGGAGGTAGCGAGTTCGAGCCTCGTAATCCGCTCCAATTTCGGCGCTATAGCCAAGTGGTAAGGCATGGGTCTGCAACACCCTGATCCCCAGTTCAAATCTGGGTGGCGCCTCCACCCGTAAGGGTATCTGAAGACCGCTTGATAAAGCGTTCGGAAGAAACAAGCTCCTTGAAAATTGAACAGTAAGAATAAACGAATTAACATTACCTTGTCGATTCTCCACCGGAAACGGTGCGAAGAGATGAAAAGAATGATTCTGGATAAACAGATTGCGTTTATAAAATAGTTAAACGTTGG
>JAZNWG010000068.1:0-3632 GCA_045593225.1 Oscillospiraceae bacterium | reverse complement strand
ACCAAGCCTCGCCGGTTGCCATTCCTGCCGCCATATCAGTAGAGCCTACTCCTGTGGAAAACGCACCAAGCGCACCGTAAGTGCATGTGTGGCTGTCTGCGCCGATAACACAATCAGAAGGCACGACAAGTCCTTTTTCGGGAAGCAGAGCGTGTTCAATACCCACCTCGCCTACATCGAAATAATTGACAATATCGTACTTATCAGCAAAATTCCTGCACTGCTGACACTGTTTAGCCGCTTTTATGTCTTTATTAGGAGTAAAGTGATCCATTACAAGTGATATCTTATTCTGATCGAAAATGCTGTCAAAGCCGATCTTCTCAAACTCATTTATAGCAACAGGACTTGTAATGTCGTTGCCGAGCACCATATCAAGCTTCGCCTTGATAAGCTGTCCTTCAACCACATGCTCCAATCCCGCGTGTTTAGCAAGTATCTTCTGCGTCATTGTCATTCCCATAAAACTACCTCCTCATTCAGGAAAAGTTGACACATTATTATTATATCACTAAATATCAACAGTGTAAAGTGGTTTAACAAAAAAAATTTAGCGATTTATAACGTTAAATCGCAAAAACTATTGTGTAATTATACGAAACGGCTAATTCTGTATTGACATTTTAGTCAAAATGAATTAAAATTAAGTTGAATATGTGTATTTATAACCGCAAGAGAGGAATAAATATATGGAAACGATCAGAGTTAATGCAAGTAAAAAATACGATATTATGATTGGAAGCGGTCTGATTAACGACTGCGGCAAGCTTATTTCAGAAAGAATGAGATCGAAGCACTGCGCGATCGTTACCGATGATAATGTGGACAGATATTATGGAGAAGTAGCAGTAAAAAGTCTTGAAAAAGAAGGTTTTTCCGTAGTCAAGTTCGTCTTCCCTCATGGAGAAGCCTCAAAATCTCATACTACACTTCTCAGACTTTATGATTTTCTAGCTGATAACAGCTTCACACGCTCGGATTTTCTCATAGCACTCGGTGGCGGTGTTGTGGGCGATCTTACTGGATTTGCTGCGGCTACTTATATGCGCGGAATTGAATTCGTGCAGATACCTACAACCGTGCTTTCACAGGTAGACAGCTCTGTCGGAGGCAAGACCGCTGTGGATATTGCAGGCGGAAAGAACCTTGTGGGTGCTTTTCATCAGCCAAGCCTCGTCATCTGCGATGTAGATACGCTCAACACGCTAACACACGAATTCTTTGCCGACGGCATGGGTGAGGTCGTAAAATACGGAATGATAAAGTCAAAGGAGTTGTTTGATATCCTTTGTGACAATGATATTAAGTCCAATATGACTGATATAATCAAGCGCTGCGTGTCTATAAAGGCCGATGTCGTTGCCAATGACGAATTCGACCACGGCGAGCGCGCACTGCTGAATTTCGGACATACGCTTGGGCATGCAATAGAAAAATACTATGATTTCAGCGGCATTTCTCATGGATATGGCGTAGCTATCGGTATGAGTACATTCACTCATATTGCCGAAGCTAAGGGAATGTGTGCGACAGGAATTGCAGAAAAACTTGATGCTCTGTTAATAAAGTGCGCACTTCCCTGCTCTACTGATATTGATATGGCTATACTATACAAAAATTCACTCGGAGACAAAAAGAGAAACTCGGATGGAATTGATATTATTATTTGCTCGGATATCGGAGAAAGTTCCGTTGTCAAAATGACACTTAAGGAGTATGCGGACTTTCTGGGCATAAACTAAGGAGATAACATGAACATTGAAATAACACCAAAGAAACTTTCAGGCGAGATAAGAATACCTCCGTCCAAGAGTATTTCACATCGTGCGCTCATCTGTGCCGCTCTTTCAAAAGGCGAGTCGCAGATAACCGATATTCTCGGATGCGAGGATATTGACGCTACCTGCGACGCACTTATTGCACTTGGTGCCGAGATACGCACAGAAAACGGAATAACTTATGTTAAAGGAATTGAAAACCCACCCGAAAAGGTGGAGATCAACTGTCGCGAGTCTGGTTCTACCCTGCGATTTCTTATCCCCGTTGCTGCAGCACTTGGCGTTGAGGCAACTTTTACAGGCTGTGGAAAGCTGCCAACTCGTCCAATTACGCCTTACCTTGACGAGTTCAGAAAGCATGGCGTTGAGTTTATTTCCGAGGAAATGCCTTATCATATCAAGGGTAAGCTCACCAGCGGAGCATTCTCTGTTCCCGGTGATATTTCTTCACAGTTCATCACAGGTCTGCTGTTTGCACTTCCGCTTATTGAGGGCAGCAGCACTATCGTTATGACCTCTCCCCTTCAGTCAAAGCCCTATGCTAACATAACGCTTCAGTGTATGAAGGATTTCGGTGTAGAAACGCTTGAATTCAATGGAAATTACACCGTTAAGGGCATTCAGGAATTCAAGGCTTGCAATTACAGAGTCGAAGGCGACTGCTCGCAGGCTGCGTTCTTTGCAGTAGCAAATCAGATCGGCAGTAAGCTTGAACTGCTTGGGCTCAATCCCAACAGCGTGCAAGGCGACCGCGAGATATTCAACATAATCGACAACATGATAAAGATAGGCGAAAACTATTCGAGATTTGATGTAGATGCTACTGATATACCCGATCTTGTTCCGATATTGACTGTTCTTGCGACATTTGCTGACGGTACATCTTATATCAGAGGCTGCAAGCGTCTGCGTATCAAGGAAAGCGACAGACTTGAATCCATTTCAACTGTTCTCAACACGTTAGGTGCTAATGTGACAATAGTAGATGATGAGCTTGAGATCGTCGGCGTAAAAGAGCTTACAGGTGGTGTCTGCAGCAGCTTCAACGATCACAGGATCGCAATGTCGCTTGCAATAGCATCACAGCGTTGCACTGATAAGCTCACGATAACTGAGGCTGAATGTGTGGCTAAATCCTACCCCACATTCTTTGAAGATTTCCGTTCTCTCGGAGGTGAATACGATGTCGTCATTATTTAACGGTGGTATCTCCGTTTCCATATTCGGCGAGTCCCATGGCAAGGGCATTGGTGTCGTTCTTGACAATCTTCCCGCAGGCGAAGAGATCGACCTCGACAAGGTCGCTGAATTTATGGCAAGACGCGCTCCACGCAAAGACGGAACCAGCACCATGCGCAGTGAAAAGGATATCCCTGAGATACTTTCGGGTCTTTACAACGGCAAGACTACAGGCACTCCCCTGTGTGCTGTTATAATGAACAGCGACCAGCATTCGGGCGATTACAGCAATATATCTCATATTGCACGTCCCTCTCATGCAGATTATACAGGACATCTGCGTTATAATGGTGCAAACGACCCACGCGGTGGTGGTCATTTCTCGGGCAGAATTACTGCACCTCTCGTTTTTGCAGGCGCTGTCTGCGCTCAGATACTGGAGCACAGAGGAGTTACCACAGGTGCGCATATCGTTTCGGTTAAGAACGTAAATGACGAGCGCTTTGACCCTGTCAATGTTACAGCCGCTCTTCTTGATAGCGTTAAAAAGCGTAGTTTTCCCACCCTTTCTGATGAAGCCGAAGCTAAGATGCGCGAAATCATCAACTCTGCAAGAGAAAACCTTGACAGCGTAGGCGGTGTTGTTGAATGTGCTGCTGTTGGCTTCCCTGCAGG